>CAYTLX010000047.1:0-9444 GCA_964438645.1 uncultured Saprospiraceae bacterium
AATTCACTATATTGCAAGGTCTAAGGAAATAAAATATATGAAAAATCGAGAAAAAATTTAGTCCAAATAACGCAATTACTAAAAAAGACGAACGGCCGTTCGTCTCAACATGCCTACCACCAGAAAGCAAAACAATTTGTATTAATAAAAAACAAAACCATTTATAAATAATTTTTCGTATATTTGCACTTCAAAAGAAAGAATCCGAAAAGATGGCTAAAACGACCTATTCAGAAGATAATATCCGTTCACTCGATTGGCGGGAACACATACGACTACGCCCGGGCATGTACATTGGGAAGTTGGGCGACGGCTCCGCCCCCGATGATGGCATTTATGTCCTACTCAAAGAAGTTTTTGACAACTCCATCGACGAATTTGTCATGGGCAATGGACGAGAAATCCATGTACTCATCAAAGATGGCATGGTGGAAGTAAGAGATTATGGCCGGGGGATTCCTCTAGGAAAAGTAGTCGATTGTGTCTCCAAAATCAATACGGGTGGCAAATATGACTCCAAGGCCTTCAAAAAATCCGTAGGACTTAATGGAGTCGGTACAAAAGCGGTGAATGCCCTTTCGGAATTTTTTCTAGTCAGCTCCTTTCGGGAAGGTAAAGCAAAAACCGCTGAATTTTGTCAAGGAAATATCACTTCCGACAAAAAAATTGGTCAATCTAAAGAAGAAAATGGCACACTTATCCAGTTTAGGCCCGACCCCGCACTCTTTAAAAATTATCGTTTTGTCAATGAATATGTCGAAAGCCTACTCTGGAATTATGCCTACTTAAATGCAGGGCTAAAAATCCGCTTTAATGGTAAGCTACTCCAATCCAAAAATGGACTAAAAGACCTTCTTGAACGCAAAAATCAAGCAGAGCATTTTCGGTACCCTATCATCCATATCAAAGGAGACGATATCGAAATGGCTATTACACATGGCCAACACTACGGCGAGCAATATTACTCTTTTGTCAATGGACAACACACCACGCAAGGCGGCACACATCTTAATGCGTTCAAAGAAGTCTATGTCAAAACGATTCGAGACCATTACGGCAAAAATTTTGACACCAAAGACGTACGTAGCTCTATCATTGCAGCCATAAGTGTTCGGATTGAAGACCCTGTTTTTGAGTCACAAACCAAAACGCGACTAGGCTCCACCAATATCTCCGCCGACCCCAATTCACCGACTATCCGTACTTGGATGTTGGATTTTATGCGCAAGGATTTAGATAATTATTTGCATCAATATGCTGACACCAAAGATGCGCTTTTGAAGCGTATCATTCAATCCGAAAAAGAGCGTAAAGAAATTGCCGGCATCAAAAAAATTGCCAATTCAAGAGCCAAAGCAGCCAAAATACATAACAAGAAACTGAGAGACTGCAAATACCATTTTGATAAGAAAGGGCCCGAAGAAAAAGTACAAAATACGACCATTTTTATTACCGAAGGAGATTCGGCAAGTGGATCTATTACCAAAGCAAGAGATGTCGATACTCAAGCCGTTTTTAGTTTGCGTGGTAAGCCATTGAATTGTTATGGCATGGGCAAAAAAATCGTTTATAAGAACGAAGAACTCAACTTGCTACAACACGCCTTAAATATTGAAGACGGCATCGAAAACTTGCGCTATAATAAGGTCGTCATTGCCACAGATGCCGATGTCGATGGAATGCATATTCGGCTATTACTGTTGACTTTCTTTTTACAGTTTTTTCCTGATTTAATCAGAGAAGGGCACTTGTATATTTTGGATACCCCGCTGTTTAGAGTTAGAGATAAGAAAAAGACCTATTATTGCTTCACCGATCAAGAAAGGTTAGATGCCATTGAAGCCCTTAGGGGTAAAGCAGAAATCACACGATTTAAAGGACTAGGTGAAATATCCCCCGATGAATTTGAAGATTTCATTAATAAAAATATGCGCCTAGACCCTGTCACGATGGTCGAAGGAGATAGCATTGACGCCATTTTAGATTATTATATGGGCAAAAACTCTCCACAAAGACAAGAATTTATCATCAACAACCTAAAAGTGGAAATTGATGCTATTCAAGAAGATGAATTGGTCGCAGAAAAATAAATTTCTTCTGCCATATTGTCTAGTCTTTTTCTCGCTTACGGCCTAAAATGGGTATTTTACAGGGCATTTCGACGATTTTGGCACGCAAAATCGAATGGCACAATCATTGAACCTACTTTTCCCGCAAGGGTGCAGTCTATACCTATGCCAAAATGGCAACTAGACCCAAGTCCTTATTCTTGACCAAAATACGGCTTTCGCCGAAAATATATGTTTGACAACTTAATCGATTTCCAATTATTAGAAGAAGAACAAGAGATGATTCCTTTGTTCAATTTAGACGAAGATGATGACTCTCAAAACAAGGACAAATTTCCTAATCATGTGCCTGTATTAGCGCTAAAAAATACCGTGCTCTTTCCGGGTATTGTATCGCCTATCAATATAGGTCGAGAGAAGTCGGTCAATGCGGTAGAAAAAGCCTATGCAGGCAATAAGTTTATCGCCGTGCTTGCGCAAAGAGATGGAAAAGTAGCAGATCCTGATATCGACGACTTATTCCAGATTGGCACATTGGCAGTTGTTGAGCGTATGCTGACTATGCCTGATGGCAGTAAAACGGCCATTATTCGGGGTAAAAAACGCTTTCGGCTTCAAAATTTGACCCAGATGGAGCCCTTTTTGGAAGGCCAAATAGCCATCCGTGAATATCAACCTTTTAAAAAAGATTCTGCTTTCAAAGCCATCATCTCTAGCATTAAGGACAAGGCCAAAGAAATCATTGATCTATCCCCAAACATCCCGAATGATGCGATGTTTATGCTTCGTAATATTACGATTGATAGCTTCTTGCTCAACTTTATTGCGTCCAATCTAAGCACCACTGTAGAAACCAAGCAAAAGATTCTTGATTTTGACCACATCCCTAAGAAGGCTCAATTTATCTTCAATCAAATGGACGATGAATTAAAAATATTAAGACTAAAGTCTAAAATTGAAGGGAAAGTACGCGGAGACATTGATAAGCAACAGCGGGACTTCTTCCTGAATCAGCAACTAAAAACCATCCAAGATGAACTTGGGCAGAATCCGCAACAAGAGCAATTTGACAAACTAGAAGCTCGTGCCAAGGATAAAAAGTGGGACGAAAGAATTAAGAAAGCCTTTTTTAAGGAAATGGCTAAAATCAAAAGAACGCCCCCACAAATGGCGGAGTATTCTAATGGTTTGACTTATCTAGAATTGATGCTAGACTTGCCTTGGGGACAATATACCGAAGACAATTTTGATCTAAAAAAAGTAAAGGACATCTTAGACCAAGATCATTATGGTCTTGAAAAGGTCAAAGAAAGAATTTTGGAGCATCTCGCTGTCCTAAAATTAAAAGGAGATATGAAGGCGCCTATCTTGTGCCTTTGGGGCCCACCAGGTGTCGGCAAAACATCTCTAGGCATGTCCATTGCTCGCGCATTAAACCGTAAGATGGCTCGAGTTTCCTTGGGGGGACTACACGATGAGTCAGAGATTCGCGGACACCGTAAAACGTACATCGGAGCCATGCCAGGGCGTATTATCCAATCCCTAAAGAAAGCGAAATCATCCAATCCAGTCTTTATCTTGGATGAAATAGACAAGGTCGGAGCGGACTTTCGGGGAGATCCTTCGTCTGCCCTATTAGAAGTTTTGGATCCAGAGCAAAACAAAGAGTTTCATGACAATTATCTAGATATTGAGTATGATTTATCCAAAGTCATGTTCATTGCGACCGCCAACAATATCGGTTCTATCCAGCCAGCGTTAAGGGATCGGATGGAGATGATTCACATAAGTGGCTATTCTTTAGAAGAAAAATTGGAGATTGCCAAGCGACATATTATCCCGAAAGAAGTTAAAGAACATGGGCTAAAAAAGGCTCAAATCAAAATTCCTGTTAGTGTTTTGCGTAAGCTAATCAGTAGCTATACTCGGGAAGCAGGTGTCCGTGCCTTACGGCAAAAAATAGCTGGTTTGATGCGCTATGCCGCCAAAGAAATTGCTATGAATGGCGCTAAAACCGTCACAATAACCGTAGAATTGGCGGTGGAAATTCTGGGGCCAGAGCCTTTTTCTAGAGACATTTTCAATGAAGCTTTGCCACCAGGTGTTGCCGTTGGGCTAGCATGGACGAGTGTGGGTGGAGAGATTTTATTTATTGAAGCGTCCAAAAACCCTGGTGGTGGTAAGTTGACCCTTACGGGAAATTTAGGCAACGTCATGAAAGAATCCGCAACCACGGCTTTATCTTTTATCAAAGCACATTCGACGGAGCTAAAGCTTCATGATGAGCTTTTCAAAACAACAGATTTGCACATTCACGTGCCAGAAGGCGCCATCCCAAAAGATGGGCCATCCGCAGGAATCACCATGTTGACCGCTATCACATCGAGTCTTTTGGGCAAACCCATCAAAAAGCATCTTGCCATGACGGGAGAGATTACTTTACGCGGAAGAGTCCTACCCGTAGGAGGCATCAAGGAAAAAATCCTTGCAGCCAAAAGAGCCAACATGAAAGAAATAATGCTTTGCAAATCCAACCAAAAGCATGTGGAGCAAATTGACAAAGCGTATATCAAAGGACTTAAATTTCACTATGTGGAACGGATGGAAGAAGTTTTGCGGATTGCTCTTGGGGTAAAGTAAAAGGTTAGTTGCTGCCCC
The DNA here is from genome assembly GCA_964438645.1 of uncultured Saprospiraceae bacterium. Taxonomy (GTDB): domain Bacteria; phylum Bacteroidota; class Bacteroidia; order Chitinophagales; family Saprospiraceae; genus HyVt-613. The sequence goes on from CAYTLX010000047.1 coordinate 4,728, forward strand.
GTTTTGGCACATCGGCGATCCAGCCCGAGCCATCCTATAAAATATATTGGGATGGATACCCATACAAGAAAGCCATCTAGCCATCAAAAAAGCGCTGCCAACAATTAAGTTAGCAGCGCTTCATCTTTAAACCAAAACCTTATTTAATTTTCTGATCCAGGTCTAGGAAATTTTTCCCAGACATCATCATTGGGTCGATCTTTTGGCAATTCGGCCAGCCTGCCCCAGCGTCTCATATCAATCCATCTATGCCCTTCAGCAAATAAAGAATATCTTCTTTGCTTGGCAATTTCAAGCATCAACTCCGCATCCGTAGTACCCATAAAATCACCTAAACCGTGTCCTTGGCGTATTGTATTAATAATATCCCTAGCAGAAGTATTATTTGTACCAACGCTAGCTTCGGCCGCGATTAATATCAGCTCTTCATTTCGAATTAGTGGGATACTTGCATCCTGCCCAGAAAAAACAGCCACATCATATGTTCCCGTTAAATCATCAAGCGTTAGTGTATCCCTAGAGAGCACCTTGCTCATACGATCATCATTAGCCTCCATATCCATAACCCAAGAAGGATGAGCAATGGTTGCTTCCGTCTGCCCTGGCGTTCTATAAAGAGGATTGGTTTCTTCGCCACCAGCAGTAGAATAAGATCTATAAACACCCATTTTGAAATCACCATTCATATCCATAAACGAAGCAATCAGATGTGTGTTCACTGCATTCATATCCCCTTGATACAAAGCCACTCTAGCCGCAAGGGCATGGTTAAATTTTGCGAAAGTACTAGGGGTATCAAATCCTGCGAAACCAGAAGATAGGGTAAAAGCAAACTTATCCCCAGCGGCAGACAAATCGCCTGTTGCTTCACCTAGTAAGCTTTGAATAGCCGCTAAAGCCGCATCATAGTCCACAAAAGCCCCTAAATTGTCTTGGTCAGCAACATCCACACGAATACCATTCGTATATTGCAAATTTAGCGCAAGCAACAATTCATAAGCTTGAATGGTCTTGGCAAATCCATAATATCCACTTTTCTCTGCCTCTGTCAAGTTGGCTTTAGAATTTCTGGTAGCTTCAATTAAGATATTGGTATTTTTCACCGTCTTGTAGCGACCAGCATAAGGGCGTGTCCCATAAAAACCACGATTATCAAGTACCGATTCGTTTTTACCTAAAAGCTCGCCTGTATATCTAGGGTCAGAGTTGGTAAAAAACCAATACTCCCGCCCAATAATAGCACAAACATCGTAATAATAACCGACTTCTTTTCTCATTAAAGACTCAGTGCCTGTAACGAGTAACTGTAGCTCACTTTTAGAAGCATCCGTAACAACACCATCAATACTAGCGCCATTAGGATCATCCAATTCTTCGATGTTACATGCAGGTATAAACAATACCCCAAGCAACAACAGGAAGAAAAAAGTTTTATTTATTAGTTTTAACATTTTTTGTTGATTTTAAATTAAAAAGTAGCGGTTACATGAAAGTTGTACGCCTTTGAAGAAGGAAATGGTAATACCTCAACACCCGTTGACAAGCCACTACCACCAAAATTAGAAACTTCTGGATCATAACTATTGTACTTAAAGATATTAATCAAATTCGTACCAGAGAATCCGAGTCTTAATGAAGCTATATTATTAAGCTTTGCTCGTCCGATAGTGTAAAAAAGCCCAATCTCTCGCATGCGCAAATAGCCAGCATCTTCGATATACGGCGCTGTATTGGAGCCTAATTGGCTCAAACGATATGGCCCGTTAGTGAGTTTGCCTTCAGGATCCAATCCTGTATCATCAAAATCATGAGTAGTTTCACTCAAATCAAATAATAAGGTGGATAAATTGATATTTTTACCGCCTTTCTTCCAGTGAAAAAGAAAAGACAAATCAAAATTTCCATATTTTATCCCATTGTTAAAGGACATCTCAAAATCTGGCTGCGCATCACCAAAAACAACTAGACCGTCTTCATCTGGATTGGCTCCTACACCGATAACTTCCGTTGGGCTGTGCCCTTCCTTAATCCTAAAATTACCTAAGAAGTCCGCAAATCCACCTGTAGTAAAGGATGGAACATCAAGACGTGTCACCTTTGACTTATTTTTCCAGAAAGAAACTTTGGTATTCCAACCAAACATCTTCGTATTGATGACTTGATAATTCAACCCTACTTCTATCCCTTTATTCTCCAAATCTGCGGCATTGGTGACCCGACTAGTAAAACCGGATGAAGTAGGTACATCAGCATTCAATAATAAGTCGGTAACATTCTTGATATAATAGGTGAAGTCAAGCATTAATTTGTTTTCTAGTATGCCTACATCAAACCCCATTTCAAGCTCCTTCTGTCTTTCTGGAGCGACCGTCGCATTGCCTAACAAGCTGCTTGGCTCAAGCGCCGAGTTACCTCCCACTACACTACCAAGAAAAGAAGAGTATTTAGCACCAAATCGAGCAAAATTACCTGATTGACCATAAGCGACCCTAACTTTTGCTTGTGACAGCGGATCTATACTGGCCATTTTGTGTATATTTAGCGCAAGCGATGCCTTAGGATAGTAATATAATTTATTGACATCTCCATTATTCGAAGATTTATCCGCACGTACACCTACGGTAGCAATCAGTTTGTCGCTTAGATTCACTTCTTCTTGTGCAAAAAATCCCTTATCTATTTGGATCTTCCGAAACTGAGAAATATCCTTAGCACCTGCTTGATTCAAATTAGTTTGACTTCCATTCAAGTTTTTCGCTATTCCCTGAATAAAATTCAAGTTAAAATTTTCTTGGGTAAGGCCTAACTGTGTCCGAAAGGACAACCCACTATCCATATAATAAGAATGTACCAAGAAAGCCGATAAATTAATATTTGTATTTACGGCATTCCCTTGCACAGAGACTCCATTAGTACCATTTCCATCTCTCTCAAATTGTAAGGAATTGGGAAAAATAGCTTTAGTTGACAAGGTAAAATAGTCAATTCCTGCTCTCGTAATCAACTTTAAATTAGAGTGGCTATTATTGACCAACTTGGTTGTCAGGGCGCCACCGCCCAAAAATCTATTGACCTTTTCATTATTAGTGACTATGGCTCCTGTTTCCAGAAAATTAGATGCAGCATAAGGATTTGCTGGATAGTTGCCATTGTCATCAGGTAATAACTGCGCAAAATTTGGGGTGGCAGAAAAAGAGACCCCCATGGTAGTACCTGAGTTGTCATTATTAAAAAATCCACGATCCGCACTAGAATTGATAAAGTTCGCCGTAGTGGTCAAATCAAAACGCTCACCAAGTTGAGTGCCCAAATTCATCCGAAAGGAATTCTTTTTGTAGCCTGTATTTTCTACGATACCGCCATTATTTAATCGAGTTGCTCCAATAAAGAAATTCGTTTTTTCTGTACCGCCATTCATGGTAACTCGAGTCGTTGACAACAATCCCTTATTCCCATAAAGCAATTTTTCATAATCTTGAATTTTTCCACTACTTTTTGCCGCTTTAAAGGCATCAATATCATCCTTAAATCGAGAAGCCAATATTTTTTCTTCTGTCCATTGTCTCTGTCCCAATGGGTGTAACATTTGAGACCAGCCCACTGACTGAGATAGCTTGACTTTCGTTTGCCCAGCCTTCCCTTTTTTGGTGGTAATAATGACCACGCCACCTGCCGCTCGAGAGCCATAAATCGCAGCCGCAGAAGCTCCTTTCAAAATCTCCACACTCTCAATGTCGTTAGGATCTATATCCGCTAAACGGTTGGATGGATTATCTTGATTAGAAGTACTCCCCCCTGATGAAGCAGCCGAAACCACATTCAATCCTGCAGGAATAGAAGCATTACTCAAATAAATTCCATCTATAATAAATAGGGGTTCTGATGAGCCATTAATCGACGTAATCCCACGCAAACGCATAGATATACCACCACCTGGAGCACCAGAACTAGAAGTAATATTGGCTCCTTTGAATTTACCATATAATGCACCATCCGTCGTGGTCGGCGGGACAACACCCGTTAGCTCGGCAGAAGATATCGACGCAACTGAACTAGCCGCATTCCCACGTTTTACATTGGTCGCAAGACCTGTCACCACGACTTGCTCCAACACAGATTTTTCTTCCTTCATCATAACATCCAATGAAGTGGTTCCTGGCAACACTTCAATTTCCTGCTGTCCATAGCCCAAATAACTCACCACTATTAAGCCTCCTTTTTGGGGAACTTTAAGCGAAAATTTTCCATCAATGTCAGTGACTGTACCCACATTGGTTTGCTGCTCAATAACAGTTACCCCGACAAGTGGGCCTGTTTTGTCTGTGACTGTTCCAGACACCGTAAACTGCCCAAATAATGGGAAGCTAAGAAATGAAAGTAAAAAAAATACTCCCGTTATCTTCGAGTAAATTCGTTTCATGCAAATTAGTTTTAGTTAAAAAAAATACAACCCACTGATTATCAGTAGGTTAAGAGTTTGTTTTGTTCTTCTTTATAGACAATTCCACCTATCTTTAGCTATCTAAAAGACTCTGTTGGATTAACAAAAATAGGGCTCGCTCTTATACATTTATTCCTTTAAAAGACAAATGAATAGCTTATTATTCTTGATTAACAACAAGATGACAATGTATTATTCTGCTACTAGGGCATTACAAAGATATTTATTTGTAATCGAAAAACCAACAAAACCATGATTTTTATATTGTATTTTTTT
>CAYTLX010000048.1:0-9443 GCA_964438645.1 uncultured Saprospiraceae bacterium
ACTTAATCTGTGTAAAATCTGAGCATCTGTGGCTTCTGTGTTCTTGCCCTTAGTCCAGCCCTTATTCACCTAGGAAGTAAGTAAAATCCGTCCATCCACTACCGCCTATCCTTAAAAAACTTAGAAAGAATGGAGCTACTCTCATCTTGTAAAATGCCAAACTCCACCTTAGTTTTGGGATGTAAGATTTCTTTGCCGAATCGAAAGAACCCCCTTTTGTCATCCGCCGCGCCATAAACGATGCGCCCGATTTGAGCCCAATTGAGCGCACCAGCACACATAGGACAAGGCTCAAGGGTAACAAAAAGAGTGCAGTCGTTGAGATATTTGCCCCCAAGATAATTGGAAGCGGCAGTGAGCGCCAGCATTTCTGCGTGAGCGGTGACATCGTGCAGGATTTCCGTTTGATTATGAGCACGAGCAATGACGACATTATTGCAGACGACAATGGCTCCGACAGGTACTTCGCCTGCGATTCTTGCTTTTTCGGCTTCCGCCAAAGCCAGCTTCATAAAATGTTCGTCACTAAGTACTGTAATCATTACTTTTTTTCTGCAAAGATAGGAATAGTACAGAACAGACAAAACCTAAGGAGATTTTTAGGCGATATACTTTCCATAACCATCTCGGCTATTAATGGACTGTTAACATTAGAACAATATTTGGGCGAAGCGGTATGTTTTTTGCAATATTACAAGGGCGAATTAGGTTTAGAGATATACTTATTTCGACCGGAATATCGTTTGAAGGAGATGAAAAAGACCATAATGGTAACTTTTCTCAGAAAATACTGTCTATATAAAAAGACATCTTGCCGGTAGAATAATGAAAAAATCAAAAAAAATGCGTAATCTTATTTTCTCTGTAGTGGCTGTTTTGCTGCTAGGATCTTTTGTTTTTAAACAATTTGTGGAGCCCCCTGTCGATACCAACAAGGAAAAAGTGCTTATCCAAACGATGCTCGCTAGGCTAGAGCAGCTCCATTTTAAGCCCGTCGAAATCAATGACCAATTTTCTGAAGATGTTTTTGATCTCTATTTGGATCGTCTGGATGGCGGAAAAAGATTCTTTACACAAGAAGATATAGAGCAATTAAAAAAATACCGGGATTTAATTGATGATGAGTCTGTAGAAGGCAATTATGAATTTTTTAACTTATCCCAATCCCTTTTGGCGAAAGCCGTCGATAAGACAGAAGTTTATTTTAAAGAAATCTTAGAAAAACCTTTTGACTTGCGTAAAGATGAAATCTTTGAAGGAGATGCTGAAAAGCGGAAGTTTGCTAAAGATGATCAAGAGTTAAGAGACTACTGGCGTAAAATCCTAAAGTCCAGAGTCATCGCAAAGGTGGCTGATAAGCTTGATGAGCAAGAAAAGGCGGATGAGTCCAAAAAAGCTGATTCGGATGAAGCAAAAGTCGTTAAAAAGGACATCGTTGAGCTAGAAAAAGAAGCCAGAGAGAAGACGTTAAAAGATTTTAAACGCTGGTATAAGCGGATTCATAAAAGAAAAAGAGAAGATAACTTAAGTATGTATTTGAATGTGATCACAAATGTATTTGATCCGCATACTGGATATTTTAAGCCTATTGATAAGGAAAATTTTGACATCAATATGTCTGGTTCTTTAGAAGGTATTGGCGCAAGACTGTCTTCAGATGGAGAAGAAACCACCATTTCTAGTGTCGTTGTAGGTGGTCCAGCTTGGAAACAAGGAGAATTAGAAGCAGATGATGTGATTCAGCTGGTAGAGCAAGAAGGAGAAGAGCCCGTTGATATCACGGGTTGGGACATTAATGATGTCGTGAAGATAATTCGTGGCAAGAAAGGCACAAAGGTCATCCTGCATGCCAAGAAGAAAGATGGCTCTATCCACAAGATAGAAATTACTCGGGACTTAGTGGTGATGGAAGACTCTTTCGCAAAATCACTCATCATCCAAGACAAAGGGGGCAAAAAGTATGGCTATATTAAGTTGCCCAAATTCTATGTGGATTTTAATAGAAAAAATGGAAAAAGCTGTGCCGTTGACATGAACACAGAAATTCAAAAACTTAAAAAAGCAGGGGTTAACGGTATTGCCATAGACTTGAGAAATAACGGTGGGGGCTCATTGAGAGATGTGGTGACCATTGGTGGTTTATTCATTCCTGATGGGCCTATTGTCCAAGTAAAGCCTAGAATGCGTAAAGCTAGGGTCTTAGAAGATGAAGACCCAGAAACACAATACACAGGACCATTGGTCATAATGGTTAACTCTTTTAGCGCTTCGGCATCTGAAATATTGGCCGCTGCATTGCAAGATTATGATCGTGCAATTATCGTGGGTAGTGAATCTACTTATGGTAAAGGAACCGTCCAAAGTTTCCTTTCGTTGGATCGTGGAGCACCTAAAAATGTACAACCTTTGGGAGACATTAAGTTGACGACGCAGAAGTTTTATAGAATCAACGGTGGATCTACTCAACTCAAAGGGGTATCGTCCGACATTGTGATACCCGATGACTTCGCTTACTTAGAAAAAGGAGAACGTGAGACAGAGCATCCTTTGCCTTGGACTAAAATAGATAAGGCGCCTTACCAAAAGTTTTATACCATTAAAAACAAAAATGAAGTGGTAAAAAAGAGCAAGCAAAGAATTAGCGCAAACCCTGTTTTTAACAAAATTACAGAAAATGCGCTTCGGTACAAGAAGTTTAGAGATAGCACCACCATCAACTTAGAGTTTGATACTTATAGGGCGTTTGAGAAGATGCAAGAAGCAAAAGCTAAGGAGTTTGAAGATATTATGACGGAAATCCCTAATTTTGAAGTAACCAATATGACCTATGACCTTCCGGAAATTCAAAAGGATTCTTCGAATATTGAGAAAAATAAAAATTGGATTGAAGGCGTAAGGAAAGACCCTTATATCTTTGAGTCCTTAAAGATTTTGGAAGATATTAAGCAATAAAGCTATTGGGTACCTAAACCATAAAAAAGCACCCAACTTCAAATGAAGTTGGGTGCTTTTTTATGGTTTTGTCGCTTCATCTGCGATGATTGCACGAATCGGTATGCATAGGAATACAATCAGAATTACAAAAGCTACAGGTGAATTACAAAGCCGCAAATTTTGCTTTCTTATCCTTAAACAATGCTTCTCCTTTGACCAACCAAGAAAAACCAAAAAGCTCGACAGCCACCGCTTCCATCCAAAAAACTAAATTATCCGTATTTCCTGGATTGATGGCAATAACAATCATAACCACTATCATCAAGACACCGCAAATTTTATAAATTCTATTTCGTAGTCTTTTTCTTTCCGTTTGGTTTTCTTTCTTTTTATTGGATTTTGTAAAAATAAATAAGGACATATACGCCAAACAACCCAAGAAAATAGCTGCAAAAACAAAGTGCGCTCGCTCCCGAAAAACACTAGCTTCCAACACGGTGTTAAAATAGGGGTAATTACTATCTGGGAAACTTGAAATAATAGAATTGGTCGGAAATAACAAAAGCATCATAGCACTCAATCCCGCTGCCAAAGAAACAATAAAATCTTTTTTGGCGCCCCCCTTATAAATAATCAAAAAAATCCCCAATACACCAATGATAATCATAAATATCCCGACCACACGAGTGTAGTAATAATGGCTGATAGATGGCAAAGGTCGGGTATAGCCACTATCCAAATAAAGAAAAAACCATAATAAAATCGGCAGTAACATCCCTAGAACCCCAATAACGACCCTTAGTTTATAGGTATTTTCTATCCAAACAAAACTGCTATTTCGGTCAAAATTAATGTTAAAATTAGCCTTCATATTTTTGGGTTTTTGATGGTTTGGCTGAAAAATACAAAAAAATAACGGAAAGAACAAAGTACCCCGTTACAAAACGATAGCGCACCTAGGGTAAAAGCAGCGCAAATGGTCGCATCTAACCCTTTGCTAGGAGATAATTTCAAGATACAATGTGAATCCTTCCGGAAATCTACCAGTACAATTATAAAATTCCTTACTTTGCAGTCAAATATGAAAAAAATACTTTAACTGTTTAGGTGCCCCCATTTTTAGACAGAAAATAGGCATTTTTGTGTATGTTGAAGCTATTTTTTTGAAGCGTAGCACCGCTACATGATAAAAAAATAGCAAAAACAGGCGCAAAAAGGGCATTTTATGGCAAAAATTGGCGGGTACATAAATAGTTTTATTTATTTAATGTGACTCAAAGGAACACTTTTCGCCACAAATAACAACTTTTTCACGTTTCTAGCTAATTTATTGACAAAAAACTCCCCTATCCCCAAAAAAGCCCCGCTCCGTTTGGAGCAAGGCTATTTTTTTAGTGGAGCTGGAGGGAATCGAACCCTCGTCCAGACAAAGCGTCACAGAACCTTCTACATGTTTAGTTTTTGTTCGGATTTTCGAGAAAGTCATAAGCACAAAAACAAGCGATGACCTTCCTTATCTTCTGAATTTCGGGGAACAGCTCGAAGCCCTTCCGCCCCCTAATCTGAGTTTTTGTTTTATAAGCGTCACGCTGTGTATCAGATATCAAGCGTAAGGCCTAGAGGCGTGTCTAATTAACTAATTAGGCAGCCATGGCTACGTTGTAGTTGCCATATAAAGGTTGAAAGCCATTTTTTACAGAGTGAACTAACGTGCTCTGACATGCTAACTAAGCAACTTACTTTCCTGTCAATACCAGTCAGCCCCTTTGGGCTTTGGTTTCCACTATCTACCTAACATTCTTTTTTCTTATTTTGTTGCAAATTCTTTGTTAAAGAATAATTACAAGAGAAAAGTACTTGTAATTACTCCTTAGCACTCGGTTTTGGCATCTTCTTCAGCGTGCGGATTCTACATTCACCACCAAAATTATTTATCAATCTTAATATAAAACGGCAAAAAATAACGATATTTGCGATGAGCGGGCTGTAATCTGCTATTTTTGCCTTTTTCCACTATAAAACGACTCAAAATGACTAAGAAAAAACAAGACATACCCACGCTTTACTCTTCGCAAAAGATTGATTTTATGAAAGAGCCTATGTTTTTTGGGGAAGGCAAGAACTTACAGCGGTATGATGTCCAAAAATATCCATTTTATGATAAGCTTTCGCAAAGGATGTTGGGCTATTTTTGGCGTCCCGAAGAGATTTCTTTACTCAAAGACATTAATGATTTTAATAATTTAACGGAGCAAGAGCGGTTTATTTTTACCGAAAATCTAAAGTATCAGATTTTGTTGGATAGTGTTCAAGGTCGGTCTCCATTTTTGACTTTTGGTCAAGTGACTACGCTCCCCGAAGTAGAAGAAGCGGTGATTATCTGGGATTTCTTTGAGACGATTCACTCAATGTCTTATTCGTACATCATCAAAAATGTATATCCTAATCCTTCAGATGTTTTTGATGAGATTATGGAAAATACGATGATTCAAGAGCGTGCTGGAGCCGTTACAGAAAAATACAATGATTTTTATCGTTATCTAATCATGTATCAGGCCCAACAGCTAGAAATGAAAGGCAAAGAGAAAATCACCCTAGATGAGCTTAAAAAACGGCTCTATCTTGCCTTGGTTTCAGTGAATATCTTGGAAGGGGTGCGTTTTTATGTTTCTTTTGCGTGTGCTTTTGCTTTCGCAGAAAATAAAAAGATGGAAGGAAATGCTAAAATTATCAAATTTATCGCAAGAGATGAAAATGAACACTTAGCGATCACCATCAAAATGATTCGGACGCTTCAAAAAGATAAAAAAGAAGGTTTTACGGATATTATCCCCGAATTGGAAGAAGAAGTCTATGCTTTATTCAAGGATGCTGCCGAACAAGAGATGCGGTGGGCAGAGCATTTGTTTGAAAAAGGGTCTATCATTGGCTTGAACTCTAAGCTACTCATTAAATATATGAAATACCTGACCGATAGAAGACTTAAGAGTATTGGTCTCAACCCCATCTATAATGAAAAGGTAAATCCATTGTCTTGGATGAATAATTGGCTAAAAAATGATTCCGTCGAAGTACTTCCCCAAGAAACGGAGATTAGCTCTTATGTAGTAGGCGGAATTGATATGAAGGCTACGGATGAAGATTTTGAGTTTTAATCTTTTTACTCCTTGCTTACGGTTCTCTGCCTTACTCTCCCAGCTCAGTAATCTGGTGATTATCTAAAACGAATCGCTTTGATTGGGGAGATTTTATTGACTAAGTAAGAAGGTAACACCAAGCTAATTAGGATAAAGACGATGACCACTACATTCAAAATCAGAATATATGGCACGTTCAAATCTATCGGTGCATAACTCAAATAATAGTGCTCTTCGTCCAATTTAATGACATGAAAATATTTTTGGATATACGCTAAGCCAAAACCCAAGAGATTGCCAAGAACCAGTCCATAAACAATAATATAGGCGGCTTGATACAAGAATATTTTCCGCAAGGACCATCGCGTCGCCCCTAAAGCAGACAAGATACCAATCATATTAGTTCGCTCCAAGATTAGAATCAAAAGAGAAGTGATCATATTCACCACAGAGACCACCAATAACAAAATCATAATGACTTTTTCGTTGACACTTTGCAGCTTCAGCCACTCAAAGATAGCGGAAAACTTATGTTCGATGGTTTGGGCATATAGATTATTGGGAAGTACATCATAATACAAATGCTCTTGTAATATATCTAAGTCGTCCAAATCATCGACATATATTTCTAAGGTGCTGACTTCGTCCGCCTTCCAGTGTAGTAATTCTTGCAATCTTCGCAAGTCCACTAACGCCAATTTTTTATCAAATTCTTCTAAACCTGTTTTGTATAACCCACAGATTTTGAATCGTTTACGGATTTGTTTGCCTGATTTTACGAAATAGATGATAAGTTTGTCCCCCACTTTCAATTGGGTTCGATTAGCGGTTTGGACAGACAAAAGAATGTCTTCTGAAACCGTATCATGCATACTGGGCAAACGGCCTTCTTTGAGATAGGGCTTCATGTATTCCCAATTATAATCTGGGCCCACCCCTTTAAGCACGATGCCTTCAATTGCTTTTTTAGTCCGAATGATTCCTGGCTTATAAATAGAGCCATATACCCCTGCGACACCGCCCTTAGACACCTGCTGCACACCATCAGCATCATACATGGTCACTCGCCCTGTTCCTTTAATTACAGCCACCAAAGAATCCGTCACTTCCATCGGTACTTCATCCAAAAACCGCCTAGCCCCAATATCCGTTACGTGAATATGTCCCCAAAAATTAAACATTCGGTAAGAAATCTGTTTTTTGAAGCCACCAATCATTGCGGAAGCCATAATCATCACCGTCATGCTTAACGCCACGGTAAAGATGGCAATACGTACGATAATTCTCGAAAAAGAAGACTTATCGGAGAAGGCAATACGTTTGGCAATGAAATGAGAGAGATTCATATTTTTGCGAAAGCAATTTTTGTTTAATGTATCACAAAGCTAAGAGAAGTTAGGCAATTGTAGATAAAACCGATTCAAAATCATCAGAATAACGGATAATTTCCAGAAAATAAGGTACTTTTGCGGACTAATTGGCAAGAATAAAATAAAATATGGATTTTTTAGAAGAACTCAAGTGGCGCGGATTGATTCACGACCAAACACCAGGCATCGAAGCAGAACTTGCTAGCGGCATAAAACTAGGCTATATCGGCTTTGACCCTACGGCTCCCTCCATGACCATCGGCAACTATGTCCAGATCATGCTGCTCAAGTTTTTTCAACTGTCTGGACACCAACCTGTTGTCTTGATGGGTGGCGCCACAGGACGTATCGGAGACCCTTCCGGAAAAGATAAAGAGCGCACCCTAAAATCTTATGCTGAATTAGATAATAATCTCGCACATCAGCAACGCCAATTGATGAAGTTCTTGGAGTTTGAGCAGGGCGAAAATAAAGCCATTTTGGTCAATAATCTCGATTTTTATAATAACATGAATGTCTTGGACTTTCTTCGGGATGTCGGCAAAAACTTGACGATAAACTATATGATGTCGAAAGACTCTGTAAAAAATCGGATTGAACGTGGATTGTCGTTTACGGAGTTCAGTTACCAATTACTTCAGGGCTATGACTTTGCCAAGATGAACAAAGATTTGGGTGTGACCATCGAAATGGGTGGCTCTGACCAATATGGCAACATCACCGCAGGTATCGAAATGTCTCGCAAACTCAATGGCACCAAGGTTTTTGCGGTGACCACTCCCCTTTTGACCAAGGCGGATGGTAGTAAATTTGGAAAGTCCGAAGGCGGAAATATTTGGTTAGATCCAAAGCTGACATCTCCATATAAATTTTATCAATTTTGGTTGAATGCAAATGACGCAGATCTACCGACTTTCTTTAGGTATTTTAGCTTGCGCAAAAAAGAAGAGATACTGGAGCTAGAAGCCACTTATCAGGATAACCCACAGATGTTGAAGCGAATTTTGGCAGAAGAACTGACCGTCCGTGTTCACTCACAAGACGACTATACATCTGTACTTCGTGTCACACAGATTCTATTCAATCGAAAGGCATCCAAGGAGCAACTAATGAGTTTAGAAGCAGAAGATTTAGCATTAGTGAGTCAGGAGATTCCGAGTTTTGAGCTCACTTCTTCGGATCTAGCTAGTGGGCTAAGTATTGTTAGCTTATTAGCAGAAAAAACAACCATACTCTCTTCTAATGGCGAAGTAAGAAAAGCCATTAAAAATAATGCGATTTCTGTCAACAAAGATAAAATATCTAGTCACGAAACTGTAATCAATCCAGATCAACTTCTTCACAATCAATATCTTATGGTAGAAAACGGCAAGAAGAACAAATTCATGATCATCATCAAATAAACTCCCCAATGGCAAAATTCTATCAAAAAAACAATCTCCAACTCGGTATTGGAGTTGGTCTATTACTCCCCATTCTAGTCTATTATTTGCTACATGGCCTCTATGCGCTTTTGGAGCAAAATGGTACTTTAGTCAATAGCATTAGTGTAGAATTTCGGGAGCGTACCATTGCCCTTTTGGCGATAGCTGTTGACGTAATTCCGATGCGCTATTATCAAAAAAATCGCTATTGGATGGATACGATGCGTGGGGTGACTATTGCGATGGGTGCTTTGGCTATTATATGGATGATTTATTTTGTTCCGGGGATGTTTTAGTGCGGGCTGCGCCCTTTTGGTCTTTGGGACGTTGTTAGTCTTTAGGACGCTTCGCTTTGGTCTTTGGGACGCTTCGCTTTGGTGCTACCGCAGCGACGCAGGAGCGCACTAAAGACCAACAGGGCGTAGCACTAAAAAACAACCAAAAACACCCAACTACCACGGAGTAAGCCGCTGCGGCAGCACCAAAGGGCGTAGCCCGTCCCAAAGACCAACAGCGACCGCAGGGAGCGCACTAAAGACCAACAGGGCGTAGCACTAAAAAACAACCAAAAACACCCA
>CAYTLX010000049.1:0-9311 GCA_964438645.1 uncultured Saprospiraceae bacterium
CTATGCTCCTATGCTTCTATGTGTTTAAAAATGTCTCGGGCGGTAGCACTATGCTTCTATGCTTCTATGTGTTTAAAAATGTCTCGGGCGGTAGCACTATGCTCCTATGCTTCTATGTGTTTAAAATGTCTCGGGCGGCAGCACTATGCTTCTATGCTTACTGGATGCACGAATTTACATTACCTGAAAGAATCAATTTCGCCCCATTTCCATCTCCAGAAAACGAGACCACTCCATCTACAATTTTCACCCCTTCTCCTGGGTCTGATTTAAGAAGTAGCGCCCCATCCAAATCCGCAATATCCAAAAAGGGTAGGAGTTGGGCAATGGCACTGATGCCGATAGACGACTCGACCATGCAGCCTACCATGACCTGTAGCCCAAGTTGGCGAGCTTCTTTAATCATGCGGCGAGCGGGTGTAATGCCCCCGCACTTAGGTAGTTTGATATTGACCCCGTGAAACAATCCTTTGGCTTTGGCGATGTCTTCTTCGGTTTGGCAGCTTTCATCAGCAAAAATGGGTAAGACAGACTCCGCAAATAACTGCTGCATACCCGCAATGTCCTCTACTGCCAAAGGTTGTTCAATGAAGGATACACCTAGATTTTTGAGCTTTGGAGCGAGACTAAGGGTTTGCTCAACCGTCCAAGCGGCATTGGCATCTACTCTCAAATCCGCTTGGGTGTGTTTGCGGATAAGTTCAATCGTTTCGATGGCCTTTTCAGGGCCTAATTTTATTTTGTAGGCGGGCCAAGGATTGTTTTGAATTTTTAGGAGTAATTGCTCGGGAGATGAAAGCCCAATGGTATAATTAGTTATAGGCAATTGCTCATTTTTGCCGCCAATATATTTCCAAGTGGGTATTTGGTGCATCTTGCCATACAAGTCATAAGCGGCTTCATCCAATGCACTCAATAGAAAAGGATGGATGTTTTTTTGCGCAAGCCAATCCCAAAATAATTCAGGAGAAGATAGCTTTTTTCCCGCAAGGGCATCCCGAATTAGCATCGCTTCATCCGCAAGCTCCTGAACAGTCACTCCATAATAAAAAATCGCAGGGGCTTCACCATATCCTGAATACCCATCTTGTTGTAATTCAATGATTAAAGAAGGTTGGCTATCCCTAGTCCCCTTCGAGATCGTAAATGGATGCTTCAGGATAAGGTCAAAGCGGTGCGCGACTAATTGCATTATTTTACGGGCGATTCAAGGTAAATTAATTCTCGGGAAGTGGTATCAAATTGAGCACGAATCCCAATTGGAATCGTCGCTTGGTCTTTGATGTGACCTATAGGAAATCCATAAAAAACAGGGATGCCTAACTTGCCTAATCGATCCCGAAGGACTTCTTCTAAAGTCCATGAACTCTCTGTATCATCTGTCTCACAATCTTCAAAAACACCAAGAAGAATACCTGATGCTTTCGCTAAATTGGTGGTGTTCAACAATTGCGTAAGCATTCGATCAATCCGGTAGGGTTTTTCGCCAATGTCTTCCATAAATACAATTTTCCCTTTAAAATCGGGCAGCAATCCTGTACCTGCCATCGAGCTTAACAAGGTGAGATTGCCCCCTGCTAAACGTCCTTTCATGTGGCCTGGCGTGATAACTTGCTGACGAAAAGCATCTGATGGATTGTCTCGATTGGCGTCTCCGATGCTTACACTTAGCTTGACATGCCCTTCAAATAGCACCTTTTGAAGATATTCTAGATTGTAATCGGTAAAGTCCGACGAGCCTAGCGGGCCATGAAAGCCGACGACACCACTTTTGGCAAAAATAGCATTGCTAAGCGCTGTTATGTCACTGTAGCCAATTAAAATTTTCGCCTTTTTGCGAATCATCTTGTAGTTGAGCCGTGAAAGAATACGGGTCGTCCCATATCCACCACGTACCGCCCAAATCGCTTTGATACTGTCTTCTTCATACATTCGATGCAAATCTGAAAGCCGTTTTTCGTCACTACCCGCCAAAAAACCAGTTTTTTCGTGCGCATAATTACCTACGGAGACTTGTAGTCCAAGGCTTTCGAGATTGAAGATGGCTTTTTCAAATTTTTCTTGAGAAGCGGCACTTGCTGGTGCAATCAAACCCACTTTGTCCCCTTTTTGAAGGCGCAGTGGTTTTTTGATTTTTATGCCATAAGGTCCGCCTATGGCGGGAAGGTTTTGTTGGGGGGCTAATAACAAGGGCGCTCCAAGTATTAGTTTGTTAAATTTCCTTCTATCCATTATGTTGGTTTTAGTTCTTAACCACAATCTAACTGTTTTTAGTACATAAAACCAGTTGATAACGTGGCATTAAACTTTCGTTAAGTTTGTTGTAACTGTTTAGGTATCCATTTTTGCCATAAAATGCCCTTTTTGCGTCTGCTTTTACGATATTTTATCATGTAGCTGAGCTACGCTTCAAAAAATATCACTTTAGCATACACAAAAATGCTTATTTTCTGCCTAAAAATAAGGGCACCTAAACAGTTATAGTTTATTTGGGGTTAAACTCAATGCGAGTGCAAGATAATAACTATTTTTGTTGTCGTTGCGTGATTTTGCAACTTTATGTGCTGAAAAATACTTATTATAAAGCGTAAAGCAGCGGGTGAATGCCTGAAGAGTGCATTAATAAAGGGCATTTCCTTTGTTGTGCTAAATATCAATTATGAAAAGAAATAGAAAAGGAATCAAAGAGACAGATTGGAATCTTAGCGAAAAGAAGAGTCAATTGCTTCGTGAAACGGAATACGCCATCTTGATTGGGGTCATTTTGGACAATCAAACGGAAGAGCAAGTGCATGAGTATTTGGATGAGTTGGAATTTTTGGCGTTGACCGCTGGGGCTAAGACCATCAAGCGATTTACTCAAAAAATGCATCATCCCGACTCTAGGACTTTTATCCGCAAGGGAAAATTACAAGAAATTGCGGACTATGTGGAAGCACATGAAGAGATTACCCTAGTGCTTTTTGATGATGACCTTTCGGGAAAACAAGTCCATAATGTCGAAGAAATGCTCAAAGTGAAGATTTTGGATCGGAGTTCATTAATCCTAGATATTTTTGCAGATCGGGCACAGACAGCTCAAGCTAAGACGCAGGTTGAGCTTGCGCAAATGCAATACTTACTCCCAAGATTGCGGGGGATGTGGACACACTTAGAGCGCCAAAAAGGGGGAATAGGTATGCGTGGGCCAGGTGAAAAAGAAATTGAGACGGATAGACGTATCGTGCGTGATAAAATCGCGGCCCTTAAAAAAGAACTAAAAGTCATCGACAAACAAGATCGTACTCGGCGTAAAAATCGGGGGCAATTGATCCGTGTGTCCTTGGTGGGCTATACCAACGCAGGAAAATCCACCCTCCTTAACCTTTTGTCTAAGTCTAAAGTCTTTGCAGAAAATAAGCTATTTGCCACGCTCGATACTACTGTGCGCAAAATCGCTTGGCAGGGAGTTCCTTTTTTAATGGCGGATACGGTTGGATTTATTCGCAAGCTGCCCCACCATTTGATAGAGAGCTTTAATTCGACTTTGGATGAAGTGAGAGAAAGCGATATCTTATTACATGTCGTGGACATCGCCCATCCACAATATGAAGACCACATCAAAACTGTTAACAACACTTTGTTGGAGTTAGGCGTAAAAGATAAGCCTACCATCTTGATATTCAATAAGATAGACTTGTACCGAAAGCGTTATTTCGATGATTATTTGGATAAGGAAACCCGAAAGGAATTAGAAGAAGGTCTTTTGGAAAATCTAAAAAATACCTACCAATTAGATGTCATTTTTATCTCGGCACAAGAAAAAGAAAACATCGATGAATTTCGGGAAAAACTTACCCATCTAGTCAAACAACAGTATGTGATTCAGTATCCTTATATGGCTAAGCGTTGGTAGAAAAAAAGTACGCATACGGACTCGTAATTATTCGTAAGTACTCTATAAAAGTAAGAGCAATAGGAAAAGGAGGAAGCAGTCAACTATTGTGTCCGAAAAATCGTTAACGAGTAAAGAAAATAAGAAATATGAAGGATTTACAGACAGCAGAAAGAGTTTCGCACACAGATGTCTCCGATAATTACGTCTATCAGCGGTCTTTGTTGGCCTATTTAAAGGCTGTAGAATTGGTGTCGGGTAATGTTTTAGAGATTGGGACAGGTAGTGGCTATGGGGTGGAAGTGCTTGCGCCAAAAGCGGAACAACTGCTGACGATTGATAAATTTTCCAATGATATTGATTTTTCGGTCTATGATAATGTGACCTTTCGGCAAATGAATGTGCCCCCATTTAAGGGCATTGATGATAATCAGTTTGATTTTGTGGTGTCATTTCAGGTGATAGAGCATATAGAAGATGATCGGGCTTTTGTCGCAGAAATTTTTAGAGTCTTGAAGCCTGGCGGAAAATTTATTGTTACGACGCCCAACATAAAAATGTCCTTGACTCGCAATCCTTGGCATGTGCGTGAATATACCATTGATGAACTGGATAAGCTCTTGCGAGAAAAATTTGCGAAAGTAGAAAAATTAGGCGTTTTCGGTAACGAGAAAATCATGGAGTATTACGAAAATAACCGAAAGTCTGTGGAAAAAATTACTCGTTGGGATATTTTTAATTTGCAGTATAAACTGCCACGACGCATCTTGCAGATTCCTTACGATATTCTTAACCGTCGCAATAGAAAAAAGCTGGTTGCACAAGATAATTCATTAGTGGCAAGTATCAAGATGGATGATTATGCTGTTCGCAATGCACAAGATGATTGTTTTGATTTGTTTTATGTTGCCCAGAAATAATTTTTTATGGGTAACTGTTTAGTTGCCCCTGTTTTTAGGCGCAAAAAGTGCATTTTATGGCAAAAAATTTGCCCTACCTAAACAGTTACTTTTTATTTTAATGGGTTATGAATTCTGCAAAAAAAGGCATCAGAAAAACAATTTATGAAAATGGCTTAGGGACTTGGCTACAATGGGAGTATTCTTTTTTTCAAGCTTTTGTGATTACGCTATTTTTGGGACTGGGACTATTGTTCCTGAATTTTGACCCAAGAGTAGAAAATCCAGTCTATTATCCAAGTTGGATGCGGTATTGGCTGGCGTTGGTCATTTTTTTGTTATTACTTGATTTGTTGATGCTGTTTCAAATGTTGTATTTTTATACATATAGATTGGTACAGTATGGCGACAAGTATAAGTTGGAGTATTATAAGAAAGGGCAATTCAAAGAACTAGATATTCACGAATTTTACTACTGGTGGAGCTATGGTTGGTCGGTGATGGAACAACAGGAATCTGACAAAAATATGAATCTTTGGGAGTGGCTGAGTAGTCCTGCCGAAAAAACCCGTTATAAGCAACAGACCATTTTGTTTGTTGGGATGATAAACAAATATGACGAGCAGGTGCTGTTGTTTCAAGTACTTAATCAATTTGAAAGTGTACCAGAAGGCTGGCCATTTAAGAAAGGTACTAGAATGATGAATGGTATTAAGGCCTTAAGACTGAAGGGATTAGTGGATGCTGTTAAAGAATTATAATCTGAAGTTGCTTGACGCTAGGGCGTGGGATGTCGAGATGAACGGCCGTTCGTCTGTCTAGCATAGACGCTAGATGTCCGAGTCATAAAAATAAAAGGGAGAAAATCAATTGATTTTCTCCCTTTTTTGTGTAATTGGCTGATAAAGAACTACAATTCTTTTCTCATTCGAGCAACAGGAATATCCAGTTGTTCTCTATATTTTGCGACCGTTCTTCGGGCGATGTTGTACCCCTTGTCATTTAGGGCAATCATTAGCTTTTCATCGCTGAGTGGCTTCTTTTTGTTTTCGTTTTTGATGATTCCCGAAAGGGCATTTTTTACTTCGTAAGTGGATACTTCTTCTCCATCTTCTGTCTGCATAGATTCTGAGAAAAACTCTTTGAGAAGTTTTGTGCCAAATTCAGTTTGGACATATTTACTGTTAGCGACACGAGAGACCGTCGAAATATCAAGCCCTGTCATTTCCGCAATATCTTTCAAAATCATTGGACGTAGCTTAGAAGGATCTCCGGTCAAGAAATAGTCTTCTTGAAGCTTCATGATGGAATACATGGTATTGAGCATGGTATCATATCGTTGTTTGATGGCATCAATAAACCACTTGGCAGAATCAATTTTGTTTTTGATAAAGTTAACAGCTTCTTTTTGCTCCTTAGAAGCCTTTTTCTTTTTCTTTTTGTTGTTTACATAAGAAGTCAACATCTCCTTATAATAATCATTGACTCTAAGGTCCGGCGCATTTCTTGTATTTAGCGTAAGCTCTAACTCTCCATTTTTGTTATTGATGAAGAAGTCAGGAACAATGTAATTCATCGAAGTGTTTCCAGAAGCATGCCCACTGGCTGGCTTCGGGTTTAGACCAACAATAATCTCGATGACTTCCTTTAGTCTATCATTAGAAATATCTAGCCCTTTAAGTAGCTTTGAGTAGTGCTTCTTGCTAAAGGCGTCGAAATATTTGTTGATTAACTTGATTGCGATGTTGATATTTTCCAAATCCCTATCATCAAGTTGCGTTGAATGCTTTTTTAGGTGCTTCAGTTGAATGGTGATGCATTCTTGAAGATTTCTAGAGCCAATACCAACAGGGTCGAATTGTTGAATCTGTTTTAGGATTGATTCAATTTCTTCTTCAGTTGTTTGGATGTTTTTAGAAAAAAGCAGGTCGTTGACCATGGCGCTGGCTTCTCTTCGTAGATAGCCATCATTGTCGATACTGCCGATGATTTGTTCCGCAATGGCTTGCTCCTTCTCATCTCTTAGGTTTAAGGTGGAAAGCTGCTCTTGTAAGTATTCATGAAAACTCGATTGGACAGAAAAAGGGATATCCTTATCTTCTTCGTCTTTGGTACCTGCGGTTGATTTGTACATGATTGGGTCATCATCCATGTATTCCTTTACGTAGTCATCGAGCTCTAGTTCTTTGTCTCCTGTGTCGGGGATATCGGGCTCGTCAGTACTTACTTCATTGACCACTTCCGCTGCATTATATGCGTCATCAAACTCATCGGCGTACTCGTCGTTTGCTTCGGTTTCGGATTCATGTTCTCCCTGAACTTCTTCTTCGTCTTGATATCCTTCGTCTAGGGCAGGGTTGGCTTCCAATTCTTCTTGAATACGCTGATCAAGTGTAGCCGTAGGAATTTGTAGCAATTTCATTAACTGAATTTGCTGTGGGGATAGCTTTTGTAGTAGTTTTTGATTTATAGTCTGTTTGAACATCGTCTTCTCTTTTTTTTAATTCATCAATTATAATCCCCAATACATGCAAAATTATACTTGCAAATGAACTGGAATGTTGCAGGTTTCTACTTACTGAAAGTCAAAAAACATGCCAATAAAAAATAATGTGTTTTATTCTTTAATGTGTCATTGATGATAGTTGCGAGTTTATTGTTATCCTTAAAGTCCACGCTATCAATAGCTTAAAAAAAATAGTAGTAAAACAAGCTCATAGCCTTGATAGCGTTGTCGCTCAGAAAATAAATATAAAAGTTTTTTTTATTTTTATCAATTTTTTCTCAGAATAAATTGATTTTGGCTCAAAATTTGTGGCAAAAAGAGTAAGGCGGTGCTTCCAAGAGTTACTTATGACTCAATTCATCCCTTAAAAAGGGGGCTGTAAAGCTACTTTTTACCTTGGCAACCTGTTCTGGAGTGCCTTTTGCAACGATTTTTCCACCCCCTTTTCCACCTTCTGGCCCAATGTCTATGATATAGTCCGCAACTTTGATGATGTCTAGGTTGTGTTCGATAATCACTAACGTATTCCCTTTTTCGACTAATTGGTTAAGGACTTTTAATAGTTGTTGGATGTCTTCAAAGTGTAGGCCTGTCGTCGGCTCATCTAAGATGTAAAGCGTATTTCCAGTGTCTCTTTTAGATAATTCTTCGGCCAATTTTACTCGTTGCGCTTCTCCACCCGATAACGTAGTTGCTTGCTGTCCAAGTGTGATGTAGCCAAGTCCCACATCGTTGAGCGTTTTTATCTTGCGATAAATGCGTGGGATGTGTTTGAAAAATTCGGCGGCTTCTTCTACTGTCAGATTGAGTACGTCATTGATGGATTTGCCTTTATAGAGTACTTCGAGTGTTTCTCGGTTGTACCTTCTGCTAAAGCAAGATTCGCAATCGACGTGTACATCGGGCAAAAAATTCATTTCGATGATTCGTTTTCCAGAGCCTTTGCAGACTTCACATCTTCCGCCAATGACATTAAAGGAGAAGCGCCCAGGTTTGTATCCGCGGATTTTTGCTTCGGGTAGATTGGAAAATAACGAACGAATGTAGGTAAAGACACCCGTATAGGTGGCGGGGTTGGAACGTGGCGTTCTGCCGATTGGGGACTGGTCAATTTCAATGACTTTATCGATGTGTTCTAGTCCTTTGATTTTTTTGTAGGGTAATGGTTTTTGCAAGCTTTTGTAGAAGTGCTTCCGCAAAATAGGGTATAACGTGCTGTTAATCAATGAAGATTTGCCGCTTCCCGATACGCCCGTAACACAGGTGAAGGTACCTAAAGGGATGCTCAGCTTGACGTTTTTTAGGTTATTTCCAGTGGCTCCTTCTAAAATGAGTTGGTGGCCGTTGCCCTTGCGTCTGGATTTGGGGATGGCGATTTTCCTTTCGTTATTTAGGTATTCTGCGGTGATGGAGTTGTTTTTGATGAAGTCCTTTGGGTGACCTTCTGCGACGATAGCTCCACCATGCTCTCCAGCACCAGGTCCTAAGTCCACTAAGTAATCCGAAGCTAACATGATGTCTTTGTCATGCTCTACGACGATGACACTGTTGCCGATTTCGGTCAATTCTTTAAGAGAAGCAATCAGCCGTTGGTTGTCTCTTTGGTGCAAACCAATACTGGGTTCGTCTAAGATATAGGTGATGCCCGTTAATTGGGAGCCAATCTGAGTGGCGAGTCTAATTCTTTGGGCTTCTCCACCCGATAAAGAGCGGGCAGGTCGGTTGAGATTGAGATATTCAAGTCCGACATGCTGCAAAAATTGTAAGCGAAAGCGAATCTCCTTGATGATTTCCGTGCCTATGGCTCGTTGCCTTTCGGAAAGGTCATTTTCTATGGTTTTTACCCAAATATTAAGGTCTGCAATGTCCATTTGGGCTAAATCGCCGATGTTTTTATTTCCAATCTTAAAATGGCGAGATTCCTTTTTGATTCTCAAGCCTTCACAATCAGGGCAGGTATGTACACTCATAAAGCGTTCTGCCCATTGTCTCATTTTTTCGGAAGTGGATTCTTTGTACCAACGTTGGAGCA
>CAYTLX010000050.1:0-9254 GCA_964438645.1 uncultured Saprospiraceae bacterium
AGCTTGCGCAAAATAGCCGAGCCCACCATGCCGCGATGCCCAGCGATATAGATTTTTGCTTTTTTTTCCATTTTGGATAATTTGGGGCAAAGGTACGATAAAAATTATTGGAAAGTAGGGGGGGCGCTTGGTTGATTGGTTGATTATTCTTGGAGACTATTTGATAGCCAAAATATCTATTTTCTTGCTATAAACAGTAAAAACTATGAAATTTTACGATATAACCGAAATTTTAGTACAAAATTTTGGAGTATAACAGAAAAATTCATACTTTTGAATCATGAAGTACTACCAACGTCTATTGACACAACAACTCCTACCTTTTTTATTTAAGGGCAAGGCACTCATTATTGTTGGAGCAAGACAAGTCGGTAAGACGACCATGCTTTCGCAATGGCTCGCCCATCAAAAAGATGTTATTTGGCTCAATGCGGATTTAAGTCAAGTTAGAGATAGGCTCTCTAACCCAAGCCTGCAAATTCTGAGAAATATAATTGGTCACAAAAAAGTAATTATTATTGATGAGATTCAGCGCATCTCTAACCCTGGTCTATTATTAAAAATACTCGTTGACAACTTTAAAGAGATCCAAATTATAGCGACCGGCTCATCTGCATTAGAAATAGCGGATCATATATTTGAACCATTAACTGGTCGCTATTTTTTGTTTCATTTATTTCCGCTTTTACTGCCCGAAATTTATCCAAATCACTCCAACTTTGAAGCTGAACAAGAACTTCCCTTTCATTTAGTTTATGGTAGCTATCCAGAAGTTTGCACAAAAAGAGATATAGCTGAACCCATTCTGACCAATCTTGCGCAGCAATATTTATATAAAGATGTATTGATTTGGAAAGACATCAGAAAACCCGAACTATTAGAAAAACTTCTAAAGCTCCTTGCCTATCAAATCGGCTCTGAAGTGTCGATTTTAGAACTATCCAAGCAACTAAATGTCAACTCCGAAACCATCAACAATTACATAGATTTGCTGGAAAAATCCTTCGTCATATTCAGGCTGAAAGCCTATAGCACCAACCCCCGCAAGGAGATTCGCAAGATGAATAAAATCTTCTTTTGGGACAACGGTATCAGAAATGCCGTAATAGAGAACTTTGACGATTTAGCTAATCGACAAGATGTAGGGGCTTTATTTGAAAACTTTATCATTTCCGAACGCCTAAAAAGAAATACACTAGTCAAACCCAAATCCAAAGGCTATTTTTGGCGCAATTATAATCAACGTGAAGTCGATTATATTGAGCTTACGCAAAATGAAATATATGCTTACGAAATTAAATGGAATGCAAAAAAGAAACATACGATATCCCGAGCATTTACGAACCTTTATCCAAAAGCTACCACTCAAGTTATTACCCCAGCCAACTTTTGGTCTTTTTTAAAAACTTGATTTGCATCCAACTGGTTTGTAGTTTAGTGCTGTCGCACCTACGGCGCTACGTATAAAATGGTCATTGCTTTTAGCAAGTGCCATGTTTCTAAACATGGCCGCCCGACGTGGCTTCATCGTCTTATATTTGTAGTACACCGCCCAAAAGTACTTCCTTTGTTTTCTAGTAGGTTTTTGGGTGATTGTGCCCCCTTCATTATGAATTTGGGCGTACTTCTTATTGGTGTGAATTTCAAAGTAATCATTCCCGACAGTTAGCCGTAGGGATCTTCTTAATGCACCGCTATCTTTGCCAATCAAAGTATTCCCTGGGCGATCCCCTTTCCTTTTTTGCCATCGCTCAAACCGCTCATCAATCCAACCTTGTCTGCGAAAGGAATCTTTCGAGAAATTGAGCGTCGCATTATCTGCCCAAATTGGTAGATTCCTAAAGAGTTCTTCCATTTCGATGGATTGCTTCTTAAAGTCTGGAAAGTCATATCTAATTATTTTGGGCATTGTTCTTGCTTTTTAGATGAAAAATAATTACTTTTGTATTGGGTAGACGCTACTGGTGTCAGCCCACCTAATAGGCACTCTACTTGTAGAGTGCCTATTTTTATTTGAATTGTGATCTTTTGAATTTATGCACTTTTCCTGAAGGCAAAATATACCATACTTCAATTATGTGTTTATTCATTTTATTCAGACTACCTTTAGTTCTATTGTGTAGATCCATATAGGATAGTTCAACTCCAACCTTTAGGATGACAAATTGTGCTAATTGTCGATTCGCTGCACGCAGTCGTGTGGCAATTTGGTGTAAACCTGTAGGCCGTAAAATTGACAAACTCAATTCGTTTTTCATAAAATAATGAGCAATTTTTCTTTTTTTCCTGTATCTTGTCCTTGAAATACCCCGTATAATACCAACAACTATTTAACAATCAGCTACTTATGCCTTTAATATTCAATAGAAAAAAAGATAGGAACGACCAGATTCTTTCTGGTTTTTTAGGGACGTTCTCTTTTTCTAAGCAACTAAAACTCCAGTTTCTTTTACTGCTTTTTTCGCTTCATTTGGGTTTTGCGCAAGCTCCATTTATTACTACTTGGGTAACGAACAATCCAGGTACTTCTGACTCCACATCAATTACAATCCCTACGGCTTTTGGGCTGTTTTACGATTATGAAGTGGATTGGAACAACGATGGAATATTTGACGAAAGTCATATCCATGGAGATGCTACCCATGATTATCTCGTGGTGGATACTGTCACCATTGCTATTCGTGGAATTTTTCCTAGGATATATTTCAAAAATCAAGGAGACTGCAAGAAAATCATAAATATTGGTCAGTGGGGTGATATTCAATGGTCTAGTATGGAGTCGGCCTTTATGGGCGCTTCAAACCTTAAATCCGACGCCACAGATGCGCCAGACTTGTCCAATGTTAGCAATTGCTATGCAATGTTTCACAGTGCGACCGCCTTTGATGGCGATCTTAGCGGATGGGATGTAAGCAATATTACCAATATGAATGCTATGTTTCATGGAGCGGCTGCCTTCAATTCTGATTTAAGCAATTGGGATGTCAGTCATGTCACGAATATGAGTTTTATGTTTGGATATACTCCTTCCTTTAATGCCGATATTGGCGGATGGGATGTGAGTAATGTGACGGATATGAGTTATATATTTCATGGCGCCACTATTTTTAATGCGGACATTGGCGGATGGGATGTGAGTAATGTGACGGATATGAGAAGTTTCTTTTTTGGCAATACTCTTTTCAATCAAGATATTGGTGGCTGGGATGTAGGAAAAGTCACTTACATGAAAAGCATGTTTTATGGTGCGGCTCAATTTAATCAAGACATTAGCAATTGGGATGTAAGTAAAGTGGTCAACACCGCATTAATGTTTAATCAAGCGACTGCATTTAATCAAGATTTGAGTCAATGGAATGTGATTAGCCTAAAAGATATGGGGTGGATGTTTTCGGAAGCGCCTAATTTTAATTCAGATTTAAGCCAATGGAACGTCTCCAATGTACATGACATGCAAAATGCTTTTTTCAAAGCTTCCGCCTTCAATGCAGATATTAGCGGATGGAATGTGGGTCAGGTGACTAACATGAAAAATATGTTTTACGAAGCGAATGCTTTCAATCAGAACCTTGGCAGTTGGGATATTTCAAATGTCACCGCCATGGACTACATGCTCTATAATACCCATTTAAGTGTATTGAATTACGACAATCTACTTATTGGGTGGGCTAGCCAAAATGTCTCTAGTAATATTGACTTTGGTATCATCAACCTAAAATACTGTACAGGAAAAACCGCTAGAAATGCGCTAATCAATAACCATGGGTGGGTGTTTTTTGGTGACCAACTAGAGTGCGCTAATTCGCAACCGTTTATCACCACTTGGAAGACCGATAATATTGGCTCATCGGATTCTACGTCCATCACTATACCGACTTACCCTACGGAGTCTTATTTTTACAATGTAGATTGGGACAATGATGGTGTATTTGACACGGTTGGAGTTACAGGAGATATTACCCATGATTTTCTTATTCCTGGGACTTATACTATCCGAATAAGTGGTAATTTCCCACGTATTTATTTTAATAATAGTGGCGATAAAGACAAGTTGCTGGTGATTAATCAATGGGGGACATTTCCTTGGACTAGCTTCAATCGAGCTTTTTATGGGTGTTCCCGCCTAACTTCTGCATTTGGTACTATTGATCTATCAGATGCAACCGACTTAAGCACGATGTTTTCTGGAGCCACGATTTTTAATGCGGACCTAAACGATTGGGATGTCAAAAATATCACCAACCTGTCCAATCTGTTTTCTCATACGGATGCATTCAATAGTGTTTTGAGTAATTGGGATGTTAGTAAAGTGACCGACATGTCCTTTTTATTTTCGGATGCGACGGCCTTTACAGGCGAAAGTATCAGTAATTGGGATGTTAGTAATGTGATTAATTTAACTGGCGTGTTTCAAGGGGCTACCCTTTTTAAGGGCGACCTAAGTGGCTGGTTACCAAGTAGTTCGAGCAAAACTTCGTTTATGTTTGCGGGGGCTACGTCGTTTAATAGTAATTTGAATAATTGGGCAGTAGGCAACGTTGTTAATATGTCAGCGATGTTTCAAGGCGCTTCATCTTTCAATAGTGATTTGAATGATTGGGACGTAAGTAATGTTGTCAATATGTCTTACCTTTTTTCTGGTGCGACTTCTTTCGATGGTAATATTATTAATTGGTCAACGGGCTCTGTCGGTAATATGAAAAATATGTTTGGACAAGCCAAAGCATTTAGCAAGAACGTTAGTGGATGGGATGTCAGCAGCGTTACCAATATGGATCAAATGTTCCTTGGTGCCACTGCTTTTGACCAATCTTTAGGCACTTGGAATATTAAAAATGTAACCAGTGCCAAGGATATGTTTAAAGGGGGTGCTTTATCCGCTGCAAATTATGACAACCTGCTTTGTGGCTGGGCTTCCAATCCTGATGGCCTTCAGCCTAATGTTCTCTTTAGCGCAGGAAATAGCCAATATTGTACCTGTCGTAATCAACGAGCAAATTTGATTGATGCTCATGGCTGGACGATTACAGACGGCGGTTTGACATCTGGTTGCCCAAGTAGTACGTTCAATTTATCTTCATTACAGGCAGAGATTGCCCCTAATCCAACCAATGGGATATTAAATATTGACTTTTCTTTATCCCAAAAAGTGACCGTTGTCATTTTAGATAGAGTAGGGCAAAAATTACTCCAGCAACAGGCGATGGGCGACCATATCCAACTGAATCTAGGTCACTTGCCTTCCGGAATGTATTACCTGCTCCTAACCACTAATGATCAACAACTATATCAAAAAATTATTTTGGCGGAGTAAAAGTAAAAGAGTCCGTATGAGTGCCTAAAATACTTGCGAGTTGTGCTATTGCCCGAGATATGAAACGTGCATTGAGCCTAGTAAAGAAACGTAGCAAATACTGAGATGCCAAAGCATCGAAGGTCGCTGCGGTAGCCACTCCAAATCATCAAACTACCCAACTTTCGGCACTTAAAAAGCCCCGTTGTTATTGCGATATTGCGGTTAAACCGTTGTGCCGAAACTTGAGCTAAATAACACCTAATTCCTTACCCACTTTCGTAAAAGCAGCCATCGCTTTTTTCAAGTCGTCCCGTTTATGCCCAGCGGAGATTTGGACTCTAATACGTGCCTTTTCTCTTGGCACCACAGGGAAGAAGAAGCCAATCACATAAATACCTTCTTCTAACAAAGCGTTGGCAAATTTTTGCGAAAGCTTAGCATCATACAGCATAATCGGTACAATCGGATGAGTCCCCGGAATGATGTCAAACCCAGCTTTTTGCATCTCCTTGCGGAAAAATTTAGTATTTCTTGCTAATTTATCTCTCAATTTTGTCGTCTCACTCAGCATATCTACCACGGCAATCGACGCACCAACCACCGAAGGAGCTAACGTATTAGAAAACAAATACGGGCGAGAACGCTGTCTCAAAATCTCCACAATCTCCTTCTTCGCAGCCGTAAAACCACCAGAAGCTCCCCCCAGCGCCTTGCCAAAAGTCCCCACAATGATATCTACCCGTCCCATAGCGTTACAATGCTCCGCAGAGCCACGCCCTGTCGGCCCCGTAAATCCTGTGGCATGACTATCATCCACCATGACCATTGCACCGTATTTGTCCGCAAGGTCACAAATCTTATCTATCTGAGCGATGGTGCCGTCCATAGAAAATACCCCATCTGTTGCAATCATCATCCGTCGAGCACCCGCGGCTTTCGCTTCTTTTAGCTTGACTTCCAAGTCTTTCATGTCATTGGTGGCATATCTATATCGTGCTGCTTTGCATAAACGGACACCGTCAATAATGGACGCATGATTCAGCGAATCAGAAATAATCGCATCTTCTTTGCCCAACAAGGGCTCAAATAATCCGCCATTGGCATCAAAGGCAGCTGCATACAAAATGGCATCTTCCATGCCCACAAATGCCGCAATTTTCTCTTCTAGCTCCTTATGGATGTCCTGTGTCCCGCAGATAAAACGCACGGAAGATAGCCCAAATCCATGTGTATCAATGGCTTTTTTGGCGGCTCGAATTACTTTTTTATTGGATGAAAGCCCTAGATAGTTGTTGGCACAAAAATTAAGGACTTCCTTGCCATCGGAGACCCGAATGGTCGCCCCCTGCGGAGTGACGATGATTCTTTCATCTTTATACAAACCCGCTTCTCTGATGTCCGCCAGTTCTTTGCCTAGTTGATTTTTTATTTCTCCGTACATGTCTATTTTTTTAGCTTGCGCAAATGGAAGACGAAAGTACGGACTATTGTCGGAGAAATACTAATCTTTTGGAGAAATTTTTTAGGCAACGCCGCTGCCGCCCGAGATTTACAATCCATTCTTTTAGGACGATGTAAATTCGTGCCACTATTACCAGCCACCAAAAGCCAGTAACCAGCCACCAGCCACCAGTAACCAGCAACCAGTAACCAGTAACCAGAAGCCAGTAACTAGCAACCAGTAACCAGCCACCAGCCACCAGCACTTAATCTCCCACCAGCACTTTTCCTATATAATGTTCCGATGCGCTATTGCATTCAATGAAGTAAACATTTGGCGCAAGCTTAGGCAAGTCCATCGTCAGTTGTCGGCCATTCACTTTGGTCTTTTGAGAAAACAATTTGCGACCCAGCCGATCAACCAAGGATATAGTAACATCTCCCATAATGTCCTTTGGCAACTTCAGTGAAATTACATCTTTTGCAGGATTAGGATAAATCACTAATTGCTGGGCAGTATAGCTTGTAATGTCCTGATTAGCAACCACTTGTGATACATCTGTCACCCAGATACCTGATGTTTTGGTACCAAGATAAAGCTTTCCATTTGCGTAAGCCAAATTGGCTCCTAAGTTGGTCTCAAGATTTGTATTAGTGACAATATCCCAGCTATCGCCTTGGTCGAAAGATACATAAACAGTGCTTATACTATCCTTTATAACGGTAAAAAGAGCATCAGCCGTACCCACAATATTGGAATAATAGTTTATACCAAGTCCCCCTATTGGGTCGTAAGTATCCCAAGTAGCTCCATTGTCTTCAGAATAATTCCAAGTGTAAAACGGATCATAATGGAATACTTTATTAGTCCCCGGAATATGTTTAAAAGCTCCATAGTGAATCTTATATGTTGGTGTCCAAGTAGCCCCTAGGTCTGTGCTGAAATACAAACTGTCTCCCGAAGAATACAAATAGTTACCATTAACAATAGCAAAGCCATAAGCGCCACCAAAGGAGACACTAGGCGTGTTAAGTGTATCCCACGTAACCCCAAAATCAGATGAATAGATAACACCTGATGCGCAAGAAGCATAGATGGTGGAGTTTTCGACCCACAAATCATTATAGAATGAGGATGTCCCCCCAATTAGCTGCGTTGCTGTATTATTTTCCCATTTGAATATGTTTTGGTTGGTGGCGATATAGGCAGTTGCTCCCATGAACTCAATATCATTTACGATTTTATTACCATTTTTTTGACTAGGATTAGTGATTCTTTGCCAGGTGGTGCCATTGTCTTCAGAGTAAAAGACGGTGTTTAGCTCGTTATAGGTACTAGCCATTAAAGCGCCATTAGCCCCTAGCTTTATTTGCTGGATGTTGGCCGCAAATAACCCCGTATTTTTGCGAGAAAAATCAGTGTTAGTCAATTCAAAGACCCCACTTGGTTGACAAAACAATAAATGGTTGTTTATTTCTGTCATTTCTTTGCTCGAAAAGAAAGGCTCTGACTTCAAAGGAATCGATCCCAATAACTGCCAAGTCTCTCCATTGTCAGACGATACAAAAGTGCTCAAACCTGTAATATATAATTTGCCCGATGCCCCCCTGATGATGTACTCTAAAATATTATACAGTGAGTTGTTTACGGGTTTCGTCTCGAAAGTCGCCCCCCAATCTCTGGATATTTCTACCCCCTGTTTGTCTTCCGACGGAATAATAATTAAACTATCTTCAATAAAAGCATAGGCAGAATAATGATGCACGATGGTATCCCATGTCACTCCAAAATCTTTCGATAAAAGCGTACTTGGGTGATCGCCAAATCCAGCTTTTATGATGGATTGGCCATCATGCGTGACGAATTTTTCAGTGAAAGGGATGATATTATTTGGCGTCCACGTTTGTCCATTATCGTCAGATGTTATGATTTTATGTCCAATGGCGCTGACAATCCAGATTTTTCCATCATTCGCCCGATATATTTCAGTATCGCTGTCATCGTAGATGAGAACGGGGTGGTGTGCCCATGATACCCCGTTATCTGTACTTCGATAGAATTCATGGTTTGGCTGTTTATTTGTTTTGACAATCATTAATATCTCATCGTCTTTTTGGAATACATCCAGCAAGTGGTCGTCATATCCCAAAATATCGCTTCGTTGCCAAGTTTCGCCGTTGTTTGACGACTGATATAGGCCACTTTGCGTGCCTAGCCACAGTTCTGAATTAATACTGCGTACACAGGATGTCAGGCCTGTCTCTAGCCCATGCGTTTGATTCCAATTGAGTTCTTGAGCTTCAAGAATTGGACTCAAAAGAAGCAGGAAAGTGATAATCTGTAAAAAAGTCTTCATTGTTTTAAATTTTATGATTAAAAAGATATAGTTTCCTAATTGAAACCTGTGATTCTAAACCTGATAAAGCACCACACCGCCAAACCATCACTCCACCAAAACCTTCCCCCAAGTCAATCTATCCCCGAATCGCAATCGAAACAGGTAATTACCTTTCGGCA
>CAYTLX010000051.1:0-9233 GCA_964438645.1 uncultured Saprospiraceae bacterium
AAAAAAATAGCTTCAACATACACAAAAATGCCTATTTTTTGCCTAAAAATAGGGGCGCTTAAACAGTTACAAAAATAGTAACTATTAAGGATCCTAACTAAGTGCTTTTTGGAAAAATGAGATAAGAATTGGTTTGTTTTTTTGCGCAAGCTGGGATTAAATCATTTTCTTTTGGCTGTACTGTCCGATAAAAGCCAACAACCCAATATAATTCTACCTATTTTTGAAGTAGAAAGACCCTAAATTTTCATAAACTTTAGCTGATGCCTAATTTTAAACTGATTCTTTTCTTTTTGACCTTTCATGTTGTGCTGAATGCTCAAAGTACCTTAGTCCGAAGTGAAATGGTCTCTTTTCATCAACTTGATTTTGCGCAAGCAAGGACACAGGCTGATGGAGATGCTCCATATTTCTATCGTTTTGGGCACTTTGATAATATTCCCACTTCGCAAGAACGAGCCCGACTGGAAGCTCAAGGAGTTGTCTTTGTAGATTACTTCTTGAATAGTACCTATTTACTGGCTTTTCAGCATGGTGTAGCAGAGTCTCTATGCAAATCAATCGGAATGGATGGATTGGTTGAGATTCCGACTAGGGCTAAGCTTTCGCAAAAAGTGAAGGAAAGACCCATTCCAGAGTGGGCATTGGCTCGAAATGGCCAGATTCGACTAATTGTTAAAGGCTATAAAACCAGCTCCCCGACCGAATTTCAACGTTTATTTGAATCTCTGGATATCGCCCTTGATTTTGCCGGAAGGCGCCAATGCTATGTCGAGTTGACTATAGATGAAGACCAAATAGATGTTTTGGCTTCATTGCCCCAAGTATCCTTTATAGATTGGATTGATCCACCTGCTGTGCTGGATGATGATAATGGGCGTGGAATGCATCGGTCTAATGTGTTGAATACCAATTATGCAGGTGGAAGACATTATGATGGTACAGGTGTAAATGTGTTGGTAAGAGATGATGGTTCAGTGGGGCCACATATTGATTTTCAGGGACGTGTTACTCAGGTAGATCCCAGTATTAGTGGCGGGGGAAGTCATGGAGATATGGTGGCAGGTATTTTTGTGGGTGCAGGAAATATTGAGCCTACTTTTAAAGGAATGGCAACGGGAGCCCATTTATTTGTGAAAGATTATAACTCAAATTTTCAGACCTACACGATGGATTTGCATCAAAACGAAAATGTAGTGGTGACTTCATCTTCTTATTCGAATGGATGTAATGCAGGATATACCGCACTTACTCATACCATTGATCAACAAATATTTGATAATCAAACTTTGATTCATATTTTTTCTGCGGGTAATGCGGGTAGTAACGATTGTGGCTATGGAGTAAGTGGATGGGGCAATATTACAGGTGGACATAAACAAGGGAAAAATGCTATCGCAACAGGAAACTTAACCAAAAGTGTAGGATTAGCTATTTCCAGTAGTCGTGGGCCTGCCTATGATGGACGTATAAAACCCGATTTGTGCGCCCATGGACAAGAACAAATGTCAACAGATCCTGATAATACATATAACCCTGGTGGCGGAACATCTGCGGCTTCCCCTGGTGCGGCTGGGGTGTTTACTCAGCTCATTCATGCCTACAAAACAATAAATGGTGGGGCAGAGCCCAAATCGGGACTAATCAAGGCGTGTTTATTAAATACAGCTATTGACTTAGGTAATGTAGGGCCTGACTTTAAATATGGTTGGGGCGAATTGAATGGCTATCGGGCCGTCAAAACCTTAGAGAATCACGATTATTCGATGAGTTCTATTGATCAAGGTCAAAGCAATACCCATACGATTAATGTGCCTAATGGGATGACTCAAGTACGTTTTATGTTGTATTGGATGGATCCACCAGCTCCAGCAGATGCCCCAAAAGCACTAATTAATAATTTGGATTTAAAAGTTGTTTCTCCAGCTGGAGATACTATTTTGCCTTGGGTATTGAATTATGCAGCTAATGCGGCCTCCTTAAATTTACCAGCCACCCACGGTATGGATGATTTGAATAATATGGAGCAAGTCGTTTTTCAGACTCCAGATGCAGGGGATTATAAGATTTTGGTTAAGGGCACAGAAGTGCCTATGGGTCCACAAGAATATTTTGTTTTACACAGTGCGGTTCAAGAGCCATTGTTTATGGCATATCCTGTCGGTGGTGAATCCTTTGCTCCAGGAGAAAATATTCGGATTTTTTGGGATGCTTATGACCTATCCACTAGTAATTTTGATGTTGAAGTATCTTTTGATAATGGAAGTTCGTGGACTTCTATCGTCCAAACAACGGACAGGTCATTTTTGTGGACAGTTCCTAATCATGTGACGGGAGATGGGCTAATTCGTGTTTCGAGAGATGGACATTCAGCGCAGTCAATAACTACTTTTTCCATTTTGGATAGACCCAAGAGTTTAAGTGTTGATACCGTCTGTGCTAGTTTTGCTTATATCTCTTGGGATGCCGTGGCTGGTGCAACGGAATATGACTTATATGTCCTTGGAGATAAATATATGGATTCCGTAGGGACAACGACCAATACAGGCATTTATTTACCGATTACCAGCCCTTTTGAAGGGTTTTGGTATTCCGTAAGGGCAAAAGGTGCTAATGGACTACAAAGTGAGCGTGCTTACGCAAAATACTATGCAGGTGGATTGTTAGATTGCCAATTGACTTATGATTTGTCATTGGATAACATCATAGGAATAAATGGTGAAGACATTACACAGTGTGATTCACAGATTATTCCAATTAAAGCTACTATTCGGAATAAAGGAAAAGTGCCCATGACTAATATTTCAATTGTCTATACAAAGAATAATAATAGCCCAGTAACTGTGCCTTATAATGGGACTATTGATGCGGGGCAATCCATCATCTGGGATGCAATGGATACAATTCAGCTTATTCAATCAGGACAGTATAGTCTCAGCGTAACTGTAATCCAAAATGATGATGAACTGATGGTAAACAATTCAATAGATTATTCTTTTAATGTAGAGAATTTAGCCTTGACTTCAAATTCAGATGTGTCGGAAGATTTTGAAGACGGGGTATTTCCTCCTGAAAAATGGGCGCTGGTAGGTACCGTAAATGAGTATTCTTGGATGAAGAAAGACGCTGTCATTGGTATTGATGGTTTGGCTAGTAATGTGGTTTGGGTGGATAATTATAAGTATGATAATTCAGGAGAGATAGTCTCTATAACTACCAGAGCTGTTAATACCGATACCGTTGCGAAATTAAAATTGTCTTTTGATTATGCCTATACCAATTTCGACGATAATTATTCTGATACGATGGAAGTGATTGTCTTTGATGTCTGTAATTCGCAAAAAGGAGAACAGCAGTTATTTTATAAAGGTGGTGACGACCTTAGAACAATACCGTCAGCAGTCACTAGTAAATGGGAGCCAGATTCTGCTGATGATTGGAAGCACGAAGAGATGTTTATTACGGGCTATTTGGGTGGTAATGTAAAAGTGAAGTTTAAGAACATTAATGGCTTCGGCAATAGCCTTTATCTTGATAATATTCAATTGAATCCTAGTCCAGTAGTGGGTGTTTTGGCTAACCAGACAGCGACCTGTCTTGGTGATTCTATTGTTTTTTCTACCGACTACCTTGGGGACAGCTTAACTTATAGCTGGAGTTTTGACGATGGGGGGAGTAATGTAACCACATCTGGGCCGCATACGATTGTTTATACTACTCCAGGGCAGAAGAATGTGCAATTGGCCGTTACTGGACCAAATGGGATTAGTAATTATAGTATGCCTGTACAGGTTGTTCCATTGCCTATCGCTAGTTTTTCTTCAACATTTGCTGGGCAGATAGGGACTTTTACAAGTACAGCATCTGATGCTTTGACCTACTTGTGGGACTTTGGGGATGGTGATGTGGGTACTTTGATAAATCCTGTGCATACTTTTTCAGATACAGGGAGCTATACAGTTTGTTTGACGGTGACCAATGATTGTGGAGCAGATACCATTTGTCAGAATGTGGATATTTTAACTGGTAATAAAGATTTACAAGCCGTTTTTCCAGGCATTCAGCTTACGCCAAATCCTGCGACAGATTATGTGTCTATAGCTAATCTAAGCAAGATGGGTTATGACTTAGCAATCGATATCTTGGATATGACGGGTAGAGTAGTGGGGACTAGTACCAATCTATATTTACAAATTGGAGAGCGTAAGATATTAGATGTATCAGACTTGCCAAGTGGTATTTATTGGGTGAAGTTGATGAGTTGGGATCAAGTCGCTTTCGCAAAAATTGTCATTGAATAAGATAGATTACTATGGAGCCTTACCAAAGAATCCCCTGCGGTGTATATGATCAATTTGAGCTGTTGGCGATGCGTCGAACTCCAGTTCGTATCCAATATAGAGACGAACAATATAGTCAGTATCATGTGGATGATGTGATTGTTAATTTAAAAAGTGTAGAAAAGGTGGAATATGCCTTCCTTAAATCTGGTTTAAAAATTCGGTTGGACTGGATAGTGCAATTAGATGATTGGGTGATTGCCGACCAAAATGGTTGTAGTTTGTAATGGGCAAAAGATTCTCCATAAAAGAGCGCTTAAAAAGCTTCACCTTTGCTTTTGCAGGCCTAAAGACCCTACTACTTGAAGAGCATAATGCGTATCTGCATGTGGCGGCGACCTTTGCGGTAATTACTTTGGGTTTTTTTGTAGGATTAAATGCTACAGAATGGATAGCTATTGTTATTTGTATTGGAGTCGTCTTTGCGCTGGAGTTAGTCAATACAAGTATAGAAGCCTTAGCGGATCATGTAACACCTGAAAAGCATGATAACATCAAGAAAGTCAAGGATTTAGCGGCAGGTGCTGTTTTGGTTGCCGCGATGATGGCTGTGGTTGTTGCGTTGCTTATCTTTATTCCAAAGGTATGGGGTTAGGTCGATTGTTCAATTGTTCAGCTGAATATCCAGATAGCATCATTGCTAGAACAAAAAAAATATTTGATGGTAATTATTTGGAAGCCTTTGCCCCGTCACCTTTCATGGTATAGCAAAGGTTAGACTATCTCAAAAAAAAAGCGCACTCCCTAACAGGAGCGCGCTTTTCATAAAGTAATCACTTTTTTTACTTCTTAAAAGGATCGGAATACCTTTCGTCGATTTCATTAGGATCCGTATATTTAGAGTCTGTAAAAGTCTTTAAGAAGGCAACCAAATCCGCTTTTTCAGTGGTACTAAGATTTAAATGTTTTGGTTGACCATTCTCCTTTAGATTACTAGATAAGTTAGGGTGATTGACTACGCCCGTGCTGTAGTGCTCAACTACGTCTTCAAGGGTTTTGAGTGACCCATTGTGCATGTATGGAGCTGTTAACTCCACATTTCTAAGAGAAGGCACTTTGAAAACACCATTGTCTTGCGTTTGGTTAGTTATACCCGCTTTACCTTTGTCGGCGTAGTTCATGTAAAGACCATTATTTGCCATGGGTACAGAAGATCTGGCTGCAAATTTACTGTGACAAGAAGTACAGTTATCCAAGAAAATTTCTTTTCCCCTTCCTTGTTGGGCAGTGAAGTTGGAAAATGATGCACGTGCATTACCATTATTTTCAGCCATTCCGTGATCATACTCAGAATTGTAGCTACCCATTGAGTTGACAAAATTCTGAATGGCATCAAGAATATTATCTTCATTAATCCCATCAGGATAAGCTTCCATAAATAACCACTTGTAGTATTGTGGATTTTCTTTTACTCTTTCAACAACTAAGTCCATGTCCATGTCCATTTCCTTCGAGTTGGTCAAAGAACCGCGAGATTGCTCTGCAACACTCTTGGCACGGTCATCCCAAAAGAAATTGATACCAAAGAAACTAGCAGAGCCATAATAAGCACCAAAACTAATCGTACTACCTAGTCCGATGGAGTTTCTGGTGGTTTGGCGTCCACTCACACCATCGCTAAACTGCTTGCCATCCGCAAAAGCTTTTTCTTGGATATGGCAAGAAGCACAAGAAATCTCCTTTGTTTTGGATAATTTCTTGTCATAAAACAGCACTCTTCCTAAGGTAGCCTTCTCATTGTCAATGGTGGGGGCAAAGAAGGAATTATTGGCTAGATAGGAAGGAAATTCAACCGTATAGTCATTCGCCGTTTCTGGAAGGTTCAAGTATTGACTTGCTTCTGTGTAGGCATCATGAAATGGGTTGATGGTGGTGACGGGATCCTTTGTTTTTTTACAGCTAACTAAAGTTAGCATAACAATAAAAGAAAGGATTGGAATAAAAAACTTCATAATAGATTAAATTTTGTGATATAAAATCAAGTAACACCAGCATATTGGGCATTACTTGTGCGCTAAGATAAGGTCTTATTGCCAAATTTTCACGCTTTATTAACAAAAACAAATGTTAAAGTTTTTAACATTTCTTTTCTACGCTTTTAACTGATTGATTGTGAGTAGGTTATATTAATTGGACACCGTGATTTATTTATCTTGGATGTTTCGCCTGATTCTTTCCTTTTCTTTAGATTTTTTGTAATTGTTCTAGGCTGGGCACATTTCTGCCCTAAAATGCCCTTTTTGCGCCTGTTTCTGCTATTTTTAGCACGTAGCGGTGCTACACGTCATGAAAAATAGCTTCAACATACACAAATACGCCAATTTTTTGCCTAAAAATAGGGAGACCTAAACAGTTACGATTTTTTTTAAAATATTAGAAATAATTAAACATTTATAATTTATATATGTATATAACTTATTGAAAACTAATAAAATACAAATTAAATTTACACACATGTTACGTTCTATTCTTATTATCCTTCTTGGGGGATTCTTACTAAATACGGCCATAGGCCAGAGCTGTCCTGATTTGACGGGTTTTTCAAAGCTTGGGACTTTTCAAGGTCACGGTTATTACCTTTCGGAAAATCCCCTTAGTTGGGCAAATGCCAATCTAGCCGCCCAACAAACGGGTGGATATTTGGTGACCATCAATAACCCAGAAGAAAATGAATTTATACGACAGCATCTCGTAAATAACATGGTTTTTATTGGACTCAATGACAAAGATCAAGAAGGAAGCCTGCAATGGGCGAATGGCGAGCCCGTTGACTTTAACCTTAGCAGCAATAATAATCAGAATAGTGATTTCGCAGTGATGAATTTTTGGAATGGGCATTGGGGTATGGGCAACAAATGGGAAGAACGAAAATTTGTTGTCGAAATGGATTGTGGAAATCTTACAACGCCGCCCCATCCTGACCCCGTTCAAGTCTTTATTTTTGCAGGACAGTCCAATATGTCTGGGGCTGGATTAAGCAATGAACTTAACCCCGCCTTAAAAATAGTGCCCCCTAATGCTACCTTGAGCATCCATTTTTATGGGTACGAATATACTGATTTTAGCGCAGGCAATTTTGGACCAGAAGTAGAGTTTATACAGGAAATTACTCAAGCTCATCCTAACCAAAAGTATCTGTTTATTAAATATGCTTGGGGCGGTACGAGCTTGACCCAATGGCTTCCCGGAACAACTCATTACCAAACCCTAAAAAATAATGTTTTTAAAGCACTTGGTGCACTAAATACGGATTATGACTTGGCTGGATTCCTGTGGATGCAAGGCGAAACGGATGCCTTTAGCCCCAATGATGCGGGGCTGTATGCCGATAGATTTAATACCATGATTACAAGCTTGCGCAATGAATTGGGCGAGCCTAATCTCCCTGTACTTATTGGACAAATTGACCCACCGACCGCGTGTTGTACCGCTACGGTTCAAGCCGCTGAAGCCGATTTTGTTGCGTCTGACGCACAAGCCAGATGGGTGCTGACGGGGGGATTGTCTCGGTGTTGGAATGACCCCATTCACTATAATTCTGCTGGACAAATAGATTTGGGACATCGCTTCTTCGCTTCTTATCAAACATTAGCACCTAAAGGTTTTGAGTTTCATTGTCCTGACAATATCGTAAAAATACTAGGTGAAGGGGATAATACTAAAAGTATAACTTGGGATTTGGATGATTTTTCTTCTGATTGTGACTTGGGATCCGATGTGCAAGTGACACAGATACAAGGTAAGACCACTGGGAGTGCGTTTGAAGTGGGTAATTACACGCTTGCTTATGCGGCCATAGATGGTTGCCAAAATAAAGATACCTGCCAATTTAGTATCAGTGTGAAAGCATTTTCCGCCTGCCCTTCAAAAGTAGAAGGATTTACCAAGTTAGGCAACTTTAATGGCCATACCTACTTCCTTTCGGAAAATGACCTAACTTGGACAGACGCTAAAGACTTTGCCGAAGAGCATGGCGGATATTTGGCGACCATGACCACCACCGAAGAAAATGACTTTCTTAAAGGAAAACTTAATCATAATATGGTCTTTATCGGCCTTCATGATGACGACAATGAAGGTCAGTTAAATTGGGCAAACGGAGAGTCGATGAACCTAGACCTAGCCTTCGGAAATAGCGATACCAATGACTTTGCCGTTATGAATTTTTGGGCAGGTACTTGGGAATTGGTCAATAAGATGGTAGAAAAACCATATATCATGGAGATGGATTGTGAAAATACAGATTCTACGGCGCCAATCGAGACTAGTCAGGCCTTTATGTCTCCCGTATATCCTAATCCTGCCAAGACTTCCATTAGCTTTGATTTTGATGCCCTTACGGAGAGTACATTTAATTTTAAGATTTTTAGCGAAAGCGGCTATTTATTCCTTGCGGAAAAAAGGACTTTGCCGAAAGGCTTATCGAAGGTGTCCCTAAATATCGGACATTTACCGAAAGGTAGATATACCATTAAAACCAACCGAGATCAAAGCATTCATTTTGTGAAGTTTTAGCGAATTCGGCTATTTATTCCTTGCGGAAAAAAGGACTTTGCCGAAAGGCTTATCGAAGGTGTCCCTAAATATCGGACATTTACCGAAAGGTAGATATACCATTAAAACCAACCGAGATCAAAGCATTCATTTTGTGAAGTTTTAGCGAATTCGGCTAGGAATTCCCTTTGGGGGGATGATTGTAGGGGTATTCGTGGGGATTTCCGAAAGGTCAGTATCAGTAACGCCATATAAAAGCCAACAAATCTTTAGTTTTACCAAATTTTAAGGAGTATTCTAGGTTTATTTTTCTTTTTTATTGGATATTTTAGTTTAAGAACTTTCAGATATAAAAAAATTTGTACATTTAGGTCGAATTTGGAAATTGCGTGCTAGACA
>CAYTLX010000052.1:0-9027 GCA_964438645.1 uncultured Saprospiraceae bacterium
ATCCAACTTCCGCATTTCAACATTTTCTGGCGAAGGGCAAAAAAAGCTATGGTATGGGTTGGTAGATCATATCAAGCGTAAGATACATGTTATTTCCAAAAATATCAAGGTTTTTTGCGAAAGCTACAAAAAATTAGCCATCCAGAGTTAAATTGTCTAAAGAGCTAGATATGCCATTCGCCTTAGGAATACAATCAGATAACGATGGCGATAATTATTTCCAAAACTAAAAGGCCATCTTCAGATTTTTCATCCCACTTTCAGCATTTTTTATCTCACTAGGCCAAAATCTAGGCTTTAGGTTCTAGAAATTCCCCTACCTTTGCGCAATGAGATTACACGCAAATTTAGTGGAAGGAGTGGCCGTTACCTTATTTGAGATTTTTCAAAATGGAAGGTATGCTGACAAAGCCATCCAATACACCTTAAAAAGCAATAAAAGATGGGGCTCTCGCGATCGAAGTTTTGTGGCAGAGTCCGTCTATGAGATTGTCCGTTGGTATCGACTTTTTTATGAAGTCCGAACTTTAGAGCCACAATCTGTCAAAGATTGGTATCAGATGTTTGCCATCTATTGGCTCTCCAAAGGCGGTGAATTACCCGAATGGAATGAATTTAGACACCTAAACCAAGCCACTTTACTCGGACGATTAGAACGCATCTCCAAGCTTGAATCCAAAGAGTCTATCCCCGATTGGCTCCATGAGCTTGGGCAAAAGGAATTAAAAAAGAATTGGCCAGAAACCATTCACGCCTTAAACAAAAGAGCGCCTATTGTATTGAGAGTCAACACTTTAAAGATTGAGCGCAAGGAGCTAAAAGCGGCTTTGGAAAAAGAAAAAATCTTCACTTACCCTTTCGGGGAATCTGCGCTCATCTTAAAAAAACGGGCTAATGTTTTTGGCACAGAAGCCTTTAAGAAAGGCTATTTTGAAGTACAAGATGCTTCTTCGCAAGAAGTCGCCGCCTTTGCAGACATTAAGCCTGGAATGCGTGTCGTGGATACTTGTGCAGGTGCGGGTGGCAAAACCCTACATCTAGCGGCATTGATGCAAAACAAAGGGCAATTGATTGCTACAGATATTCACGAATGGAAATTGGCGGAGTTAAAGAAAAGAGCTAGACGTGCTGGAGCTTCCAACATCCAAATTCGCCCCATCGTCAAATCTCAGGTATATAAACGACTATTTAACACTGCTGACCGTGTGATTATTGATGCCCCATGTTCGGGACTCGGCGTCTTGCGACGAAATCCAGACTCCAAATGGAAGCTAAAACCTGAATTTATCGAAAATATCAAGGACACACAAAAAGAGCTTTTGGATAAGTACTGCCAAATTGCTAAAAAAGATGGAATCCTAACCTATATAACTTGCAGTATCCTGCCTTCCGAAAATCAAGAACAAATCCAAGCTTTTTTGGCCAGAAATGACCAGTTTGAGTTAATCGAAGAGAAGTCTTTGTTGCCACAGGATTTTGGGTTTGATGGGTTTTATATGGCTA
This sequence comes from uncultured Saprospiraceae bacterium, assembly GCA_964438645.1. Classification (GTDB taxonomy): domain Bacteria; phylum Bacteroidota; class Bacteroidia; order Chitinophagales; family Saprospiraceae; genus HyVt-613. The sequence continues at coordinate 1,504 of CAYTLX010000052.1, forward strand.
AATTACGGAGAACTAAGTAAGCGACGAAGGAGCACCAAAGACCCTAAAACCGTCGAAGCAGTGCCTTTTGATAAATCCGAACAGGATAAGTAGTCACTTGTGGTATTTCTTCCCCATTCACTTTTTGCCCACCTGTTGTACTTATCGGCTCACTTTTCGACATTAGGACTTCAAAGATGATGGTATTGCCTTGTTTCTCTTCCATGATGGTGATTTGATTACCCATGACAGTGTACTGAGAGATGAGCTTTTGACCAAAAAGGTAAGACTCTAGCTGAATCGAATTATGCTCATCGACCCTATAAATACCTTTTTCTTTATCAACCAATTTCAACGTATAAGGGCGTATATCCATCGTATCATATTGAATCGTCCATTGTATAGAGTCGCCTTGCGGCAAAATAGTCAACGTCATAGGCAAGGTTCTTGTCTTTTTGCCTTTGGAATAAATACCCAAATCTCCTTTCCATATCCCTGCCCAAGTTGTCGGAAAACACTCCACAATAGGCTGCTGCTTAACCAACATTTTGGTCGAGTTACAAGAAATAAAAAGAACCCCTAGAAAAAACACGGTTAATAGTCGCATGAGCAGATTTTTATGAAATTGAATGCCTAAATCTACGTTTAAGCTTAGAATTTATCTAATTTTACCGCAAGGAAATAAATCCAAACTTATGAAGTCCCTATTTTTAAGTATTCTTTTTATAGCCATTGCTTTTTGGGCGCAAGCTCAAGATGAGTACTTTCAACAAGAAGTAAATTATAAAATCAACGTTACCTTAAATGACCAAAACCATACTTTGGCAGGTGATATTGAGATTAAATATACCAATAACTCGCCCCAAACGCTCCATAAAATATACATGCACCTTTGGCCCAACGCCTATTCTAGCCGCAACACGGCTTTCGCCAAACAAAAAATAAGGGGCAATTCCAATCGTTTTTATTTTGCCAAAGATAAAGACATGGGCAACATCTCTAATCTTGATTTTTTAGTGGACAGCCGCAAAGTACAATGGCAGCAGCTCCCAGATGCGCCTGACATTGCGCTCATCACCCTAAACGAGCCGCTCGAACCCCAGCAAACCATCTCTATCCAAACGCCATTTCATGTAAAAATTCCAGCTTCTTTTTCTCGTTTGGGACACGTAAAAACTTCTTATCAAATCATGCAATGGTATCCCAAACCTGCCGTTTTTGACCGAAAGGGATGGCATCCTATCCCCTATTTAGATCAAGGCGAATTTTATAGTGAATTTGGTGATTTTGATGTAACCCTTACGCTTCCGCAAAATTATGTAGTCGGAGCAACAGGACTATTACAAACCGAATCAGAAAAAAAATTCTTAGCCCAAAAAATAGCAGAATCCAAAGAAAAAATGGATACTGTTTCTTATGAAAATGATTTTCCAGCTTCCGCAAAAGAACTAAAAACCATCCGATATACCGCAAAGAAGGTACATGATTTTGCTTGGTTTGCAGACAAACGTTTTTTGGTCTCGACGGACACCTTAAAACTTGCTTCAGGAAAAATTATTGATGTTTATGCCATGTTTCCACCCGATGGTATTACAAATTGGGAGAAGGCCACCGACTACATCAAACGCTCTGTCAAAAGCTACACTCAATGGGTCGGTGAGTATCCCTACCCTCAAGCTACCGCCATCCAAAGTGCCTTGAGTGCAGGTGGCGGAATGGAATACCCCATGATAACCGTCATCGGTGAAACGTACTCAAAAGAAGAAACCGATGATGTCATTGCACACGAAGTGGGACACAATTGGTTTTATGGTATTCTAGCATCTAATGAACGAGAGCACGCTTGGATGGATGAAGGCATGAATACTTTTTATGAAAATAGATACATCGATACATTCTATCCTAAGGAGGCGCGAAAAAAAGATAATATAGAAGACTTGAAGCTTTTGTATTTGATTAATTCTCGCTTCCATTTAGCGGATGCCATCAATGCCCCCGTGGAAACCATGAATGAAATGAATTACGGCTTGACGGCTTACGCAAAACCTTCTCTAAGTCTAAAAATGCTCGAAGCTTTTGTCGGAAGACCAACCTTCGACCGCATCATGAAAAAGTATTTTGATACTTGGAAATTCAAGCACCCCTACCCCGAAGATTTTCAAAAAATATGGACTCAAAATACAGATAAAAACTTGGATTGGTTCTTTGATGATATTCTTAATTCCACCAAGACAATGGACTATAAGTTATTGAGTATCAAGAATAAAGGCAACCACTACCAAATAAAAGCAACCAATAAAGGACAGCTAAAAGGGCCTTTGTTGCTCTATGCTGTCAATCAAGATGAAGAGATAGTAGATTCCTTAATTATCGATGGATTCACGGGGACAAAAACCATTGATTTTCCAATTTTGAATCATGAAGCGGTATATGATGGCTTTGAAATTGACAGCCGCCATCAGACCCTAGACTTACACCCACAAAACAATAGTTTGCATGGCTCGCCCACCTACCTAAAATTTGCTTTTAGCCCAGAAAATTATCGCAAAAAGTACTTATACTACCTACCCATCTATGGTTGGAATGAATACGACAAATCCATGCTTGGCATCAGCCTATTTAATGAAGGTATTCTCCAGCAAAAGCTTTTTTATTCCTTGATGCCCATGTATAGTTTTGGGGCAAAAACCATCGTCGGAACGGCCGAAATTCAATATCCTATTTATACCAAAGGTCTTTTTCGCAAGATTACGCCACGCATTGCGGTCAAGCGTTTTTCATTTTATCAAAATCCTAGAGACCAATATTCACAGGCCTATATCAAAATAACACCGTCCTTAATTTTTGAACTCCCCAACAAAAAAAGCAAGCAGGCCATCACCCTTCGTCATGAGCTCATCCAAACCGACCAGCCCGATTATGATAATCAAGGGCACTTCAAGCATCTCAACCAAATATTAAATCAATTTAGCCGCCTAGACTACTCTTTTATTAAAAATAACGCCATTCGCCACTACCACTTTACTTCGGGGCTGGAATACGCTCAATACGATAATTTTGACATCGGCAAAAAACAATATCTCAAACTCACAGGCAGAGCGCATGCTTTATTTACTTATCGCCCCCACAAACAATTTAAACTTGGCATTCAAGGAGGCTACTTCTTACAAAATGATGCGCGTTACTCCAGTTCTTTTAACAATGGTCTTGTCCTAGGCAGTCTCGCCACTTCAGGAACAGGAAGGGATGATTATGCCTTTAGACAATTGCTTTTTGGTCGTAGCCAGAATAGTGGCATTTGGGGACAACAAATATCATCTGGAAATGCAGGCATCAAACACCCGGCACTCAATGGCGGTTATGGTCATTCCAATGATTGGATGTTAGGGATTAATTTATCGGCAGATCTACCCATCAAACTGCCTAAGCCGATAAACTTAGCGCCCTATTTTGATGTCGCCTTTTTCGGCGCTCCCAAAACCAATCAATCGACGCAGATGAAAAAAATGTATTCGGGAGGGCTCCAACTAAAAGTATCCAATATTTTTAGTATCAACTTTCCTATTTTCAATAATAAAGAGCTCGACACCTTGTTAAAACAACGCAAAAATGGCAGCTATTGGGGAAAAGTGACCTTCCATATTGCTATGAATGAAATTGTTTCTGCTCGTAGGAGTCAAGAGCTTATCCTAGAAAAATTCTAATCATGAAGAGCCACCATCTACCTGATATTCACGATTTTTCCGAAAGGATAAAAAAAGGAGACCGAGTCGCTCTTGGACGTGCCATCACTTACGTGGAAAGTAGCTTGCCAACGCATCAAGCGTTTATCCAAGAAGTCCTTAATACCATCATGCCCTTTACAGGAAATGCCATTAGAATTGGGGTCACAGGCAGTCCGGGCGTAGGCAAAAGTACTTTTGTGGAAACCTTTGGGATGCATCTGATTGGTCTTGGGCACAAAGTCGGGGTCTTAGCAGTCGATCCTAGCAGTCGCCAAACGGGTGGCAGTATTTTGGGAGACAAAACACGCATGATGCAGCTTGGCGCATCCCCAAATGCTTTCGTGCGACCATCTCCAGCGGGCAAGACACTTGGGGGCGTCGCCCAACACACCCGAGAGACGATTCTATTGTGTGAAGCGGCAGGTTATGACATTATTTTGGTGGAAACGGTCGGAGTTGGACAATCAGAGACGGCGGTCTATGAGATGACCGATTTTTATTTATTGATGATTTTGGCGGGTGCGGGGGACGAGTTGCAAGGCATTAAGCGGGGTGTGGTGGAGCTGGCGGATATGATTGTGGTGAATAAAGCGGATGGCGATAATCTTCCGCTTGCGCAAAAAGCCAAAGCGGCTTACACCAATGCCTTACACCTTTTTCCTGCAAAGGACAGTGAATGGATCCCTCCAGTATTGACGGCTTCTGCTTTAAAAAATCAGGGTATTGAACCCATTTGGGCACAAATTCAAACACACCATCAACTCGTCCAAGAAAATGGATATTTTAAGATTCGTCGCCAACGTCAACTACTACAATGGATGGAAGATGCTATGCATTTAGAGATGACCAACCACTTTTTTTCTAGTAAAAAGCTAAAGAAAGCCATTAAAAACAGCAAAAAACAAGTGCTTGACCTAAAAATAACGCCATTTTTTGCTGCAAAACAAATGGTATTGCTATTTTTGCAAAAATAACACACACACTATGAATATTGATTTTCAGAAATACGCAACGGAAGCCGTTGACGCAATCATTAAATTTGCACCTAACCTATTGATGGCTATCGCTGTATTTTACGTTGGTAGCTGGGTCATTAAAAAGCTATCAAAGGTCTTGACTTTTGCCCTTCAAAAAGCCAAAGTCAGCGAAGATGCCATTCCTTTCTTGGCTTCATTCGTTACGACGATGATGAAGGTATTCCTGATCCTAAGTGTCGTGGGCATTTTAGGGATTGAGATGACCGCATTGTTTGGGATATTGGCGGCGATGAGTTTTGCGGTAGGTATGTCTTTACAAGGGAGCCTGGGTAATTTTGCCGCAGGAATTTTAATCCTTTTCTTTAAGCCCTACCGCCTAGGTCAATGGGTCGAAGTAGAAGGTGCCTTTGGGAAAATCGAAGAAATCAAAATATTTAACACGATTTTAATTACTCCAGGTAACAAAAAACTCATCATCCCCAACGGCAAAGTGGTAGAAGGTATCATCACCAACTATTCTGACAAGGGGTATATTCGGGTAGATTTGGAAGTCTCTATGCCTTATGCAGAAAGCTTTCCGAAGGTCAAGCAAGTGATTCTGGAAGCGGTTAAAGATGTGCCTGGGGTGTTACCGACTCCTGCTGTAGAAGTTGGGATTAATACCTTTGACTCTCACAATATTATTTTAGCGGTACGTCCTTATGCGGAGCCAGATGATTTTTGGGACGTAAAATTTGAATGCAACAAGCGTATCAAAAATGCACTTAGCGCCCACCATGTCAAGATGGCTTACTCTGAAGGGGTAGAGCTTGGGGATATTGGGGAGTAAAGGGTTTGGTTGATTGTAACTGTTTAGGTAGGGCACATTTTTGCCCTAAAATGCCCTTTTTGCGCCTGTTTTGCTATTTTTTCATCACATAGCGCTGCTATGCTTTAAAAAAATAGCTTCAACATACACAGAAATCCCTATTTTCTACCTAGAAATAGGGGCACTTAAACAGTTATTGGTTGGGTTTCACTTCTACAAAATCAGACAAGTGATCAATTAATAGTCCACCATTATACCTTTTGCCTTTTACATGCATCGCCTTGAGCCTAATAAAATAACAATCCTTTTTAGGGGTAATATAAAAAGTATATTCCTGCCAATCCTTATTGGAGACAATCGGCGACAAAGCCAATAAATCCATAGAGTCACAGCTTGTGCCGCCAAATATGCCAAGTTTTACTTTTCTAATATAGTTGCTTCCATCATGGATATAAACTTTGGGGCGTTGGAGGAAAGCAGAGAATCGATAGGTCTTACCTTTTTTCAAAGTGCGCTGCATAATTTGTGTAACACTCGCTGTTTTTCGATTCCATTTAACAATTAATCCTAAAAAAAATTTACCATCATAAGGTCTAGTCGGCATTTCAGCATATTTTCGACCAAAAGGCTCTTTCCAACTGCTCCACTTGTCCACTAAAATATTGTCTTTGTCACAATTTGCCCAATTTTGATATTCAAAGGATTTATCACTAATATAATAGCCTGTACTATCTTCTTGCGTCAGATACTCATTATTGCTTTCCTCCGCCACCTGCATTTCTTCTACTATATTACTATTGGAAATCATCTTTATGTTCGACACCTTATCCAACAACAAAGCACCATTATAAGGAGCAGCGTCAGTTGATCCATATAAAATCTTAAAAATCAGATACTTATAGTCTTTCGATGGGCTAAATACAAACTCATATTTCTTCCAATTGACCCAATCAACAAGCCCCGTTTTTGCTAATAGTTCTTCTCTTTTGCAAGGTTCATTTCCTCCGTATATGGCCAAAACTACGGGTTTGTTATAGTTAACAATTTGACCCGTTTTTCGACTGACACTCCTTAACCACTTTGTCCGTCGCAAATAAGCAGAAAAAGAATAGTTTTTATCATGGATTAATGATTGTGATAGTCGCTGCCCCATGCCTTCAGTCGTTCCATTGTCTCTGGCAACAAATCCCACAAAGAAACGTCCATCCTTTGCTTTTTCAGTGACCCCATAATTCCCTTTTCCAGATTCATGGACATCATACGGCGTCTCAGAAACTTCTCCACAATCAGACCACCGTTTGGCTTTATCTTCAAAAGAAGGATTTTTGATGGTAATGAATGGCAAGGTGTCTTGCGCAGATAGGTAGGTAGAAGTTAGAAAAAACATTCCAACAAAAATTATGTATTGCATATTTTCACGATTTAATTACAAAATAGATGCATCTTTATGCATCATCAGCCACACTAGATGAATAATTTTTTGGGTCAAAAATCTCATCACTATTACTAATTTTCCCCTTGGATACCTGTTTTTCAGAGATCCATAGATACCGCTCTACAGCCACAGCAAAATGAACTGGATAATCATTAAAATCATCATCCAAATAATATCTAGATTTAATAAAGTTCATATACTCAACCCCCCGACTATGCATCTGCCTAATTTTTTCGTTATGCTCTTCAACCTTTCCAAGGTGATACTTCGGACTAATATAATACAATCTTTCACTTCCGATGTAGAGCCTTAACATATCATTGATTTCTTTTAAAGATTCTTTATTGTTATCTTTTTCATACTTTTCTTGAAGGTCTTGGTATTTATTACACCAAAAATGCATTTTCGCATGCACTCTTGCCAGAACTCCATTAGTTGTGGACACATAATTTGTTCCAAACAATTCATGCGTCTTAATAACTTCATATAAGGCTCCAATAGAATCCGCAATCAAAAAGTGCTTAATCTCCGTATCAGAAATCTTACCCTCTAGTCCAAAGATATCCTTAACCTTCTCTTTATTCTTTTCAAGCTCAAGCT
>CAYTLX010000053.1:0-8961 GCA_964438645.1 uncultured Saprospiraceae bacterium
AACAAAGATCTTCTCTTTTGAGAAGGTCTTTTTTTTGTTTGGGGTACATTGTTTTTTAACATATAGGAGATTCGTGCTGCCGCACAGTACTTTTTTTTAACACACAGAAGCATAGGAGCATAGTGCTACCGCCTAGGACATCAAGGCAGAATGAACACCTTTGCTTATTGTGCTTTTTCTTTCTATCTCGCAGGGAAAAATTCTATTACCTTAATCATATTCAATAAAAAAAAGGACTTTCTCCTTTGAGAAAGTCCTTTTTTTATATGGGTTTTCGTATTATTCCGAAGACTAAGGTCTTCCGTCTCTCAATAAATTCCTAAGTTCAGCTAATAAATAAAACTTTTTTTCTAGTAATTTTATCTTTGCAAATTCTATATCCATCTTGATGTTTTTATCATCTGCGATATAGCCTTTGACTATTTTCAGCTCCCGATTGACTGTCCAGATGTCCATTTCAACATCCATTACCGTTTTGTTGCTATTCATGCGTTGCGTTATTATAATCTGTTTGGGTCATGCAAAACGGCCAATATCATTGGTAGTCTCTTGACTATTTTACAAAGAATTAGAGATATTCACATCCCTACTCTTCTATATTCAAAGACCATGCCATACGAATTCAAATCTGTCCAAACCAAACAACAATTTTCTTGTTACTCATGCTAGACTTTAACTTTCGCTTTCGCAAAACTTATTAGAGCCGATGCCCAAACCTTTGGAAAAATTGAAAAAAAGATGGAATATCCAACACAATTGGGAAGTTTTCGTCATTCTACTTGTTTTTGCACTTACCGGTACTTCAACTGTCTTTTTGTATCGCTTTATCAAAAATTGGGTGGGCATTACACCTGATACCTTTTTTCTACTCAAAATCATCGCTTTCATCTTCTTGGCTCTACCGCTCTATAATATACTACTCATCCTATGGGGCAAAGCCTTGGGGCAGGGTGCTTTTTTTCAGCACTTTGTGCGAAAGTTCGTTCAAAGAATGCTTCCATTCTTGCGAAAAAAATAAAAAATTTGACTTTGGATTTTGAAAAAAAACCAACTACCTAGTTTTAACTACCACCTAACTCGTTGATTATCAATACTTTTATCTCTACCAAATTTGACCTTTGATTGACTTTCGCAAAAGTTAGCTGAATATATTTTTAGATTATTGCTATTTTGGTCTGTGGACATCTTGCTAATTGAGTGCTTTAAAACCCCAAAAACAAGTGGAAAGATGAAATTAACCAAAGAACTAATCAACTTCCCAAATATCCTATCGGGTTACCGTTTATTATCCTTTCCATGGGTCTTATACCTAGCCTTAAGCCACCAAGAAAAGCTATTTGCTGGATTTTTGATATTCAATTTATTTACAGACATTTTGGATGGATTTATTGCTAGGCGCTTTAATTTGCAGACAGAATTTGGTGCTCGCTTAGATTCTTTGGCAGATGATGGAACGTATATTTTAGCCATTCTCGGCATTTTTCTCTTTAAGTCAGATGATTTTGCCCCGCACCTGCTCAGCTTTTATACATTTATTGGGGTATTTGTAGCAAGTGTGGTGATCTCACTAATGAAATTCGGCAAAATGCCCAGCCTTCACCTATACTCCTCCAAGATTGGGGGCTATCTACAAGGTTTCTTTTTCTTTATACTTTTTGCCTTTGGCTTTCATACGATTTTCTATTATGTGATGATTACATGGGGGATTCTGTCATTTATTGAGCATATTACCGTTCAATTGCTCCTTCCAGAAATGCGCTCCAATGCCAAAGGTCTTTATTGGATTCTAAAAAACTAATAACATGGAACTACTACTATACAAATCGTTATTTGCCTACTTCGCTTTTGGTGCGGTCATCACCCAAATAGTCAATCGCAACCAATTAATGACCATCCGCCGAAAGAATTGGCTAAAATACTTCACCTATCTCATTTTAGTGAATATTGTTTTTGCGTCCATTTTGATGCAACCCAGTTTATTTCCTTATGTGGCCGACATCATTCTTCTTTTTAGCGCTCTAGAATTAATCAAAAATCTAAAACGTCACAAAAACAAAGTTCAAAGCACGGCCATTGCGCTTATTTTCATCTTCTTTGCTTTTTGCTTTTTTCAATTTAGTCAATTACCGATTCCGATTATTTTTTACACTTATTTTTTGGTCACGATATTTGATGGATTCAGTCAACTTTTTGGACAGTTGATTGGGCAGACCAAGCTCATCCCATCCATTAGCCCTAATAAAACGGTCGAAGGGCTTTTTGGCGGGCTAATCGTCACGATACTTACATCAATTCTCATTCGAAGTGCATTACAACTATCTGTATATCAATCAATTAAAGTAGGCTTAGGCATTGCCACTTTTTCCTTTTTGGGTGACTTATTGGCTTCCTATGGCAAACGTAAAATCGGCATCAAGGACTATAGCAAATGGATTCCAGGGCAAGGTGGTTTTTTGGATAGATTTGACAGTTTGATTCTAGCTGGATTTTTTGCGCTGATGCTTTCTAGGTATGTTGGGATATGAGCTAATTTACATGGGATTGCTGATGGTTGGGCTTCTACTCATCCTATGGCTCTCAGAATACCTTTACAAAAAAAGACAATTCCCCACAGAATACACCAGAAAAATTGCCCATATTTTAGGCTCATTATCCAGCCTTATTTTTATCTATATTTTTGATTCCTATTGGTATGTAGTTGGTATTGGTATTTTCTTTTTTTTGATTTTAATTTTCGGCAAGCGCCGAAAAGTGTTTAATTCCATTGATGCTGTCGAACGCAAAACATCTGGTAGTTTTTTATTACCGATAGCTATAGGTGGATTATTTGTCGTCGCCAAAGTAGAAGGCAACAACTTATTATATGTGCTACCAGTGCTTATACTTGGCATGAGTGACCCTTTGGCAGGGATTATTGGTACTTATTTTCATAAAAAGACTAATAATATTCAATTATGGGGCAAGCCACTCCAAAAGACCTACTTAGGCTCAATGGCTTTCTTTAGCTCTGCTGCCCTACTCTCTTTTGTGACTTTAGGTGAATATGGTTTACTTTTTGCGCAAGCGACTGCCAATGCACTGATTATTGCCACCATCAGCACCTTTGTCGAATTAATAAGCACTAATGGTTTTGATAACATTTTGGTACCTATTGCGGTATTTTTTACGATTCTTTTCCTTCAATTTCTGTGAAATACCCAGCCATCAGCATCAATTTTCTAAAAAAAAGTTCTATTCCTATCTAATTTTTAGACAATCAAACGTATTATAACTACCTTGTGCTCTATCTTCAAAAGTTACATTCCTGCCATTATGAAATATGCTGCAATTACATTATTCCTACTACTTTCTACCCCTAATTTTGCCCAAGAAATCGACACATCTTGGATTTTTGGAGTCACCATTGATGATCCGTGGACAAATACTTCAGGCATTGTAGATGCTTTCGCAAATCATTGTCAAAAGCCGACTGCTCGAATTGTTTTTGATGAAAATATCGCTCCAACTGAGTACACCGAAGCCATCAATCAGCTTTCGCCAAAATGCTTTATCATGGGTGAAATATTGGACAGTTACTATGTTACCAACTACTCCGTCAGCAATTATCTGGATCGGACATCCATGTACCTAGACGAATTTGAAGACAGCGTTGACATTTGGGAAGTCGGAAATGAAGTCAATGGGGATTGGCTAGGAACAGATGTCATCCAAAAAATCCAAGGAGCTTTTAACCAAGTTAAATATCGACAAAAGAAAGCCGCCCTTACACTCTACTACAATCGAGATTGCTATTATGACCATCCCGAAAACGAAATGTTTACTTGGATTAATGACAATCTCCCTGAGTCGATGAAATCCGGACTAGACTATGTATGGGTCAGCTATTATGAAGATGATTGCGAAGGAGTCCAACTTGCTGAATCCGAATGGCAAGATGTATTTGATAGCCTTCATGTGATTTTTCCCAACTCTAAGCTAGGAATGGGAGAATGCGGAACGACCAATGTAGCGAATAAAGCAGAATACATACAGCGATATTACAACATGAATATCACTACTCCCAATTATATCGGTGGTTATTTTTGGTGGTATTATAAAGATGACTGTGTCCCAAAATCTAACAATCTATGGACCACGATTAATGATATTAGTTGTGCACATGTCACGGCTACGGAGTCCATTAAATCATCACCAGTGATGAGCACTCCTAATCCTGCGCATGACATTATTTTTATCGAAAATTTTGATAGAAACCCTATTCACGTACAAATAACAAATGTCTCTGGGGAAATAGTAATCGACTCCAAAATAACAACTAATACACTGAATATCAACAACTTAAAACCTGGTCTATATTTTATTTCAATAATTTCTAATGGCATTTATCATCAAAAACTTGTCGTTGAGTGACCATATGCCTAAGTGGAGTGATTTGACTTTTGGCGTGTATCCAGTTGAGCAATGGTGCACTTAAACAATACTTGTGGGCTCCCCTTACACAAACCCCTATTTCCGCATCCAAACATCCCGTTGTGGAAACGGAATAACAATATCCTTTTCCCGAAAGGCCTTATCAATCGCAAAGCGTAGGTCACTTTTAATATCTTCAATAGAATGAAAATGTTTTGCCCAAAACAGCACCTTAAAGTCCAAACTTGAGTCGCCAAAATGTTCTAACCGAATCTTAGGAGAAGGGTTTTCCATCACCTTTGGATGTGCTTTCACGACCGTTTCAAGCACCTTTTTGACCAGTTCTGTATCAGAGCCATACGCCACACCGACCTCTATACTAAATCGGGTCTTGGCATCGATATGGCTCCAATTAATCACTTTATCGGTCACCAATTTAGAATTGGGCACAATCACCGAGATGTCATCCCGCCCTTTTACGACAGAAGTCCTTAATCCTATTTGGATGACACGTCCAACGTGGGTCTCCAATTCGACCCAATCTCCTACTTCCACCGATCGCTCAAACAACAACAAAATTCCTGAAAAGACATCATTAAAGGTCTGCTGTAATCCCAAGCCCACACCGACTAACAAGGCGGCTGCCCCACCCCAGATGAGTGTCAAATTAAGCCCCAAAGCACTTAGCGCAAACAAAAAAGCCAAGGTATAAATGAAGTAACTCAGCAGCCGATTAATGGCATATCGGTTGCCTTCGTCCAATTTTTTGGACGTACTCCGCCCATAAAAACCAGCTAAAATTATTTCTGTCAACACCCAGCCTAATATCCGAGCACCAATCAACACGATAACCGCCATCAAAAGCCCTGAAACCTTAATTTCGGTATCCTTAAAATCCCAAATCGCAAAATCTAGGTGAAATAAATCCAATAAAGACAAGCTAGCAAACAAAATAATCAATATTCGCGCAAGCCGTATGGTGCCATTCACCGCTTCCTTGGTCAAGTGCATGGCTTGTGGCCCTTGCTCCTTATCCATTCGATGATAAAAACTGTAGCTAATACTTTCCACCGCTAACCGAATCAGCAAAGAAGCCACTTGAACAATCAACAACGCCTTCAAGATGGTGGAGAACCGAAAATCAAAAAAGTCGAAATGATAAATAGAAAAATCAAGCTGAAAAGCCAAAAAAGACACCGTCAACCAGACCAAAAACAACAACAAAACAAATACCCTGTGAAGCTTTTTCTTTTCGTGATTTCCTAGGTTGCGGCTATCGTGGTACCAAGGCAACAGGTGTTTATTCACAAAAAAGTAAAACCCAATCAACAAAGCCCCCGCCAAAAGGCTCAACAATAGGTAGCTCAACAAGATGTCATTCCCAGCAATGGAAAATAAGTATTTGTCAAATCTGTCGATTAAATTCATTGCTTGTTTTTAGGTGACTATTGCTTCAAAAGGCAATAATTATTTCTTCTAGGCGGTTAACGAAATAAGTTCTTCGCTTGAAAATCAGTAAATTAGACGTTATAGCATGGTTTTTGTTTATATTTTAGGCTAAGAAGTGCAATTATTCACTGATTATCTCCATTCTATATGAAACGAATTATTTACATATTCATTTTCACCACCTTAACATTCGCTGTTTTTGGACAGTCTCGTAAGGCACTGAACCTGTATAAAGAGAAGCGTTTTGCGCAAGCCATCCCCTACCTGGAAAAAATGGTCAAAAAAGAACCCACCACAAAGTGGAAATCCAAACTCGCAGAAAGTTATCGTAGAACCAATCAACTTCAAAAGGCGGAAGGGCTTTACAGCGAAATTGTACAGCGCAAACATTTTAGCAATAAGATTATGATGCGCTATGGAGAAGTGCTCATGGGGCTCGGAAAATATGAAGAAGCCAAAACTTGGTTTCTCAAATACGCTGAAAAATACCCGAAAGACAAAACCGCTTTGCTCAACGCCGAAGCCTGCGATTATGTAAAAACAATCAAACCGTATTTCTCAAAAGTAGATTTTGTCAAAGTCCCTTTTAATACCGATGCGGATGACTCCAATCCAACAATGCACGATGGCAAAATTTATTTTTCATCCGATCGAAAAAAAGGATTTAATGTATTAAAGAAAAAATCAGGTTGGACTGGACGTGATTTTATGAGAATATATCACACCGAAAAGCTTAACGATACTACTTTTGCGGAAGCCAAGCCACTCCCTAGCAGAATCAACAATCTTAATAAAAATACAGGCAAACCTTCTTTCGCCAAAAATGGAGAATTTTATTTCACAAGAAATACCAATAAAGTCTCCAAAGATGGCACCTACAAACTACACATTTATCACTCCCAACTTCTACCCAATGGCGGCTGGGAAAAATCGAAAGAGCTCTCCTTTTGCCAACTGAGTATCAACTACTTACACCCATCTGTATCGGCAGATGGCAACACCTTATATTTTGCATCTAACCGCAAAGGGGGCGAAGGGGGGATGGACATATTCGTCTCTGAAAAACATGGGGATCGCTGGAGTATTCCAGTCAATGTCGGAAGCAAAATTAATACCCCGGATCACGAAGCTTTTCCCTACATCCATCCTTCTGGCAAATTATTCTTTAGTTCCAAGGGGCACCAAGGGCTTGGTGGGTTTGATATTTTTGTGAGTGAAAAAGACGAACATGGATATTGGCAGCAACCTGTTAATTTAGGCGCTCCTATTAACTCTAGTCGCGATGATGTCGGTTTTTATGCAGACACGACCATGAGCACCGTGTTATTTGCTTCCAGCAGGGCTTCGGGCAATGACGATATTTATATGTGTCAAGTGGATACCACTTCACTGTCGCTTGCGCAAAATGACTCCATTCTAACCACCGAGCTACCTAGTCAAGCTTTAGACACCGCACAAATAACGGCCTTGTATCAGCAGAAATATAAAGAATTTGGGATACAATTGATGGATGGAGATACCATTTTTCTAGTTGCACCTACCTATAAAGAAAAAGACATAAATGTGCCTGCCTTTTTGGCGGGGCAATTAGACCAATTAGTGCCCGCCATGTATTTTTCTGATGGTCTTTTATTTGACATCTATACTTTTTACACCGATGAAGCGCAGAACGAACTTCCTCAACAAAGAGCCAACGCCATCGAAGAATATTTGGTAGAAAAACATATCCCGCAATCTAAAATTAACTCCAAATCTTTGGACATAAAATCTTCCGATAATTTGCCTATATTTGCCGCAACAAAGAAAATTGTTATTCTAGTCAACCCTACGACGGACCAATAACCATCGAACTTATGCAAAACTTGGCAAAATTACCTGATTCCATTCACTTTGGGGACATAAAGACTAATTTTAAAGCTTGGCTCAATCAACAAAATTACTCTTCTTACTTCATGTTGGTCGATTCGAGCTCTTCTGTGTATTGCCTTCCGGAAATTCAAAATATTCATCCTGATATCCAATGGAATATCATCGAAATTCCCCGCGGCGAACAATACAAAACCATCACTACCTGTAGCATCATCTGGGAAGCGCTTTTCAAAAACGGAGCAGACCGACATTCGCTATTGGTTAATTTAGGCGGTGGCGTTATTGGAGATATGGGTGGCTTTGCAGCTGGCACTTATATGCGTGGTATTGATTTTGTTCAGATACCCACCACCCTACTCTCCATGGTAGATGCGTCTGTGGGCGGAAAAGTCGCCGTAGATTTTAGATTAGCTAAAAACATCATTGGGCTTTTCAAAGATCCTGTTGCGGTCTTTATTGACAAACAATGGCTCAACACCCTGCCTAATGAGCAAAAACGGAGTGGCTGGGCAGAAATGCTCAAACATACTATCATCGCAGACGAGCCTGCTTTTCGCAAGATGCAATCCATATCCGTCTATGACATAGATTGGGATGAGTGGATACCGCATTCCATCCAGATAAAATATAAAATTGTACAAAGCGACCCCATAGAAAAGGGCTTGCGCAAAGGACTAAATTTTGGACATACCATTGGGCATGCTGTGGAAACCTATTTTCTAGAACAGAAAATGCCCAAAACCCACGGAGAATGTGTCGCTATCGGGATGATGTGCTCGGCATATATCTCTTCCAAAATGGTCAATCTACCCGAAGATCAATTAACGGATATTGTCAACGTTATCAAAAAATGGTATGACAAAGTCCTTATTCCAGAAGAAGGTTTAGAAAAGATTATGTCCTTAATGAATCGAGATAAGAAAAATCGTTCGGGACAACCTAACTTTACCCTAATCCCTTCTATTGGAGCCTATATTTTTGACCAGTATCCCGACTTAGATTTAATCAAGGAATCCATGCGCTTTTACAATAGTCAAATCGAAGCATAAAAAAGGGTAACTATTTAGGTAGCCGCCAATTTTTGCTATAAAATGCCCTTTTTGCGTCTATTTTTGCTATTTTTTTTTCTTATAGCGTTGCTACGCATCAAAAAAACTAGCTTCAATATACAATGGTTCGGTCATTTTTTATGCAAAAAAATAGCAATAAACCCAATAAACACGGGCTTTTTTC
>CAYTLX010000054.1:0-8936 GCA_964438645.1 uncultured Saprospiraceae bacterium
TAGCAGGCGTGAGCACAAAAACACGTTTCCCTTCACAAATTCGTCTGCGAACTGCTCGCTAAAACCAATCGTTCCGTGTATAAATAAAAAACCCTATTTTTGCTTCCTAAAATTATTGGACGCATGGAAGATTGGCAATTAGATTTTGAATGGCTACGAATCAAGCACTTTGTAAAGGATACTTTAAGCTTAGAACAATTGCCCGATTTTAATAAAATCATGATGCTAATTGGTATTCAAGAGCTTGGGGATTTAAGAGAAGAGTTTACGAAGATAGAAAAGGAATACTTATTGCATATTGCTACGTGCCGGCTGATGAGTATGGAAGGATATTTTGAATTTGACAAATATGATGACGATGGATGGCCACATTGGCGAGAAATTAAGCCTTTTAGCGGAAGCGAAGAAGAGAAAGAAAAATATTTGATGATAATGGCCGTTTCTTACTTTGATAAAATTATCGCTTCACAGCCCTAATCCACAACAAAAACAGAAAAAATACATGAAACAGTTTACTTTTGGAATGCTCCTACTCCTTTTTGTGGCTTCGTGCTCAAAACCTATTGCTCAATTCAAAACCAATGCCACCAAATATATGGCACCTGCTGATGTGCAATTTACGAATAACTCACAAAAAGCAGATAGTTATGAGTGGGATTTTGGTGATGGGCAAACTTCGACGGAAGAAACCCCTACTCACCATTACACAAAATCCGGCAATTATAATGTCATCTTGAAGGCCATCAAAGGGGGGAAATCCAAAACTAAAAAGCAGAAAGTTGTTATTGATGCACCTAATGACTGCTTGGTAGAGATTCAGACTCCTTACGGAAATATGGTGCTAAAACTATCCGACGAAACCCCACTACACCGCGACAACCTATCCAAATTAGCAGAAGAAAATTTTTATGATAGCTTGCTGTTTCACCGTGTGATTCGTGGGTTTATGATACAAGGGGGCGACCCAAATTCCAGAAGTATGAAAGGTGCAATGGGCACTGGTGGTCCAGGATATACCATCCCAGCCGAGTTTACCCCCAAATTAGTCCATATCAAAGGAGCCATTGCGGCGGCTCGTACAGGTGGGCCATCTAATCCCGAAAAGCGTTCTTCGGGTTCACAGTTTTATATTGTCCAAGGAAAGAAGGTCACAAATAATATGCTAGACCGAATTGAGCAGATGCGAGACTTCACTTACAGCCCGACTCAAAGAAAAGAATATCTAGAAAAAGGGGGAACCCCACAACTAGATATGGAATATACTGTTTTTGGTTATGTAATCAAGGGCATGGATGTCATAGACAAAATTGCCGCAGTAAAAACAAAAAAGGGCGATAGACCCGTAGAGCCTGTCTGGATGAGAGTTATTTTAATTAACTAACCCACAAGCTTTTAAGAAAAGATACCCGATTTGAAGCATCTAAGCTTTGTATTATTTTTGGCGTTAATTTATTCGTCTTGTACGCAGGAGACCAAGCGTATGGACGATTATGCCGTACAAGGGATCGACATTTCGCACCACCAAAGAGATATTGACTGGAAGCTAGTAGCGACACAAGGGATAGATTTTGCCTTTGTGAAAGCAACGGAAGGGAGTGAGCATCAAGATACCATGTTTCAACAATTCTGGCAAGAGATTAAAACGGCTGGCATCAAACGTGGCGCCTATCATTTTTTTAGTCCGTTTTCTCCTGCGGCAGATCAAGCCCAGCACTTTATCGCAACGGTACAGTTGCAAAAAGGGGATTTGCCGCCCGTTTTAGATGCAGAAATAACGGGGAAGCTCCAAAATAAGACCTTTCGGGAAAATGCGCTCATTTGGCTGCAAACTATAGAAAAACATTATGGGATAAAACCCATCATTTATACCTATCAAAAGTTTTATTTATCTCATTTTACGGGAGAAGAGTTTGATGGGTATCCCATTTGGATTGCCAGATATAATTCACCAAACAACCCACCATTTATACCATTTGGACGTCAATGGTCGTTTTGGCAATATGGAGATTGTGGGCATTTGGATGGCATAAAAGGCTGTGTTGATTTTAATGTATTTCGGGGAGAGCGCCAACAATTTGAAGATTTACTTTATCAATCTGCATTTAGAGATTCTCTGAATGCTCAAAATAAACCGTTATGACTTTTAGACGCTTTCTGATTCTGCTGGGATTTCTCGTCTTTTTGACGAGTTCTAGCTTCGCTCAAGGGATTGAATTTTTTCATGGCACTTGGAAAGAAGCCATCGAATTAGCCCAAAAAGAAGATAAATTGATTTTTGTGGATGCCAATACGTCTTGGTGCGGGCCGTGTCGTCGCATGGCGGCTAATGTATTTACCCAACAAAAAGTGGGAGATTTTTACAACGGGCGCTTCATTAATATGAAAATTGATATGGAAAAAGGAGATGTGGACTTTAGAGCCAAATATAACGTCAGCGCCTACCCTACCTTATTATTCGTCAATGCCGAAGGCGAAATCATCAAGAAAAAAGTAGGCGGTCAAAGAGCCGATGGGTTAATAAAATTAGGTCGAGAAGCGCTTGCTCTTTTTGATAATGTGGACGAAATGGATGAGCTATTTGCTCAAGGAAAAGACGATGCATCCTTTTTACGCAAGTATGTCAAAGCGCTCAATAATGCAGGCAAACCTTCCGCCAAAGCAGCGAATCAATATCTGCGTGCGCAAAAGGATTTAACGACCAAAGAGAACTTACTTTTTATTTATAATGCGGTTGCTAATGCCGACTCCAAGGTGTTTGACCTACTCATCAAACATCGAGCAGCCATCGAAGCCCTAAAATCCAAAAAAGAAGTCAATAAACTCATCAAAACGGCTTGTAACAAAACGGTGATGACCGCCATTGAGTTCCAGGATGAAGGGCTTTTAGCGGAAGCAAAAACAAAAATGAAAGCGCATGACCCTGCAGATGCCAAAGCATTTGGCTACTTGGCAGATATGAAGTATTTTGCCGCACTAAAGATGCCCGAAAAATACCTAAAAGCAGCCAAGAAATATGCTAAGAAAATCGTCAAAAAAGATGCTTCCAAGCAAAATGCGCTTGCGATGGACATTTATAAGGCCTTCCCTAAAGACAAAAAAACACTTGACTTGGCGATATCACTTGCTCAAAAATCATCCAAAACGGGTGGTTTGTGGGAGTATTATTTTACTCATGCACAGCTACTTGCTGCCGCAAAAGACTATACTAAAGCCATCGAAGTAGGAGAAAAAGCCTTTGAAATGGCGAAGGCCAAGAATGTGTCCAGCCACCCTATTCTTCAATTTTTAAAAATGGTCAAGGCGAAGGCCAAGCAATAAAAGGTCTAAACACAAAGGCCGTAAATTTTCGGCTTGACAGATAGTGGGTAGATTTCCTAAGTGATTGAATATCAGCTACTAGCACAACTGACGATAACCGCCGAAGCGCCCACTATATGGCTCATAAAATGCTGCAAAATTCCAAGACCAAAAGCATTTCCCAAAAAATACTTGGGCTAGCCATCCCCAATATTATTACGAATATTTCGGTGCCACTGCTTAGTTCGGTGGATACGGCACTCATGGGGCAATTCTCTGCGACACATCTAGGTGCGGTTGGGCTCGGGGCAATGATTTTTAATTTTTTGTACTGGAATTTTGGCTTCCTACGCATGGGCACCGTCGGGATGACCGCCCAAGCTTATGGCGCAAAAAATGCATCTCAGATGATTCATACCGTCGGAAGAGCATTGTTATTGGCGATGTTGATAGCCCTAATCCTTTTGCTATTCCAAATTCCCATCCGTATGGGCATGAGCTATCTGATGCAGACACCTGACCATTTAAAACCACTCGTCAACGAGTACTTTAGCATCCGAATTTGGGCCGCTCCCGCCACCTTGGCACTATATGGATTATTTGGTTTCTTTTTTGGTATGCAAAACGTGATAACACCGTTGATTTTGACCATCATCATCAATGTCATCAACATCGTTTTGAGCTATTTTTTTATCTATTGGTTAGGAATGGAAGTGGACGGCGTAGCTTGGGGAACCGTCATTGCCCAATACGTTGGAGCCGTGGCAGGATTGATGATATTTGCCTACCGCTATCGTTATTTATTTGCGGCCTTTCGGCAAAAAACGATGATGCAAATCGAGCCGCTAAAAACCTTTTTTCGGGTCAATCGAGACATTTTTATCCGAACCTTATGCTTATCCTCTACTTTTTTCTTTTTTTACTCCCAATCCGCCAAGATGGGCGAAGTTGTCCTTGCGGCAAATGTCGTCCTCCTTCAATTTCTAAATTGGATGTCCTTTGGAGTGGATGGATTTGCTTACGCCACAGAATCCTTAGTGGGGCGTTATAAAGGAGCAAAAGACAATGCCCAATTATCCGAGACCGTGCGGTATTCTTTATATTGGGGCATGGGATTAGCATTAATCTATAGCTTTGT
Source organism: uncultured Saprospiraceae bacterium (assembly GCA_964438645.1). Classification (GTDB taxonomy): domain Bacteria; phylum Bacteroidota; class Bacteroidia; order Chitinophagales; family Saprospiraceae; genus HyVt-613. Next base: position 4,436 of record CAYTLX010000054.1, read on the forward strand.
TTATGGTGTAGCTGGCGATTATATCTTGCAAATATTTACCAATCAGGATGATGTAATCGAATATGCCAGCCCCTTACTTTTTTGGGTGATTCTCTTGCCCATTATTGGCACACCATCGTACATTTGGGATGGCGTATTTATTGGCTTGACTGCAACCCGCTCCATGCGAAATACAATGATTTTGGCCTTTATTCTCTTTTTATTGATGTATTATGCGACGGCATCTAGTCTTGGCGTGCATAGTTTATGGTTTGCGCTGATGGCTTTTTTGGGGGTTCGTGGAATAGGACAGTGGGTTTTGTATCGACGTGCTGGAGTTGAGATTGTATGATTGCGACAGTATAGTGGTCTTGTAAAACCACAATACCGAAAATTGGGTTATTTCCGCTTTACAAACGACACAATGCCATTAATCAATTCCTTAGCGATAGGCAAGCTTGGATTTTGGTAGGAAGCGTAATTATCCGATAGGTTATCTGATACATCTTTTAAGACATGGTTCATCTTATCTAGTATCAAAAGCATTGACTGGGTATTGGCTGCATGTAAGTTTTGGGCATCTTCTACCTGTACTTGAAGATCATTTTTGCCCTGAATAATTAGAATGGGGATACTCAACTTGGATATTTCTTGAACAGGGTCATATCTCATCCATGAAATCAAAAATGGCTGTGTTGGCTTATTAAATAACATCGCTAGCATCGGCGGGAAAGAATCGACCAAAGCCCCTGCTGCCAAACTATCTAAAACTGGTTTTGCTAAGGCAGCTATCCCTGGCGAGTTGGCCAATAATTGCTTTTCTAAGACCTGATTAATTGGTTCGCCAGCACCTGCAATGGAGATAAATTTATCTACATGTTCATCTTGTGCAGCGAGAATGCCGACCAAAGAGCCTTGACTATGGCCCGCAATAGTTATTGTTGAAAATTGATTTCTTTTTTGGAGCCATCCGACCCAAGCTTTCGCATCATCAACCCAAGTGTCAAATCTCAAATTTTGTACAGAATCCAAGGCCGCATGGCTTTCTGCAATTCCTCTTTTATCATATCGCACCGATGCAATGCCATTTTCCGCAAGGGATTCCGCCAAAAATTTAAGGCTGTTATTTTTTCCGGCCATAGAATTGCCGTCTCTATCCGTCGGGCCAGACCCTACAATCATCAACACCACAGGGACTTTTTGGGCACTTTTTGGCGCAAGCAAAGTACCAAAAATAGTACCCGAATCTGTGACTAAAGAAATTTTTTCTTCCGCTTGCGCAAAAGTAGAAGCAACTGAGAAATCAAAAATCAGCAGCAAAAAGAAAAATTTGGATAGGAAATTCATATATTTGGATTTTATGAAGTTGTAAGTACCCGTTGGATTGAATTATCCGCTTAATAAGCACTCAACAAGACCAAGACCTAAAGATAAACCAAAATGTTAAATAATCAAAAAGAACTTTTTCTATTGCCTGATGATGTCACCTACTTAAATGGTGCATTCATGTCGCCCTTACTAAAATCTACGGTTGATATCGGGCATCAAGCCATCCTTCAAAAAAGTACTCCATTTCAAATTACGCAAAATGATTTTTTTGAAATTCCCCGACAACTAAAGCAAAGCTTTGCGGAGCTCGTAGATGTTCCAGACTACCAAAACATCGCTATAATCCCTTCTGCCTCTTACGGAATGGCTATCGTAACCAACAACATCACTATAAAGAAAGGGCAAGAGATTCTTTTGATCAAAGATCAATTTTCTAGTCATGTATATGCATGGCGTGAGTTGGCCAAGGAGCAAGAAGGCAGTATAATTACGGTTGATCCACCAAACACCTTTGAACATCGGGGCAAAAAATGGAATCAGCAGATTCTTGATGCCATTAACAAAAATACGGCGGTAGTAGCTATTTCCATATTGCTATGGACAGACGGGACGCTTTTTGACATCGCAGCGATTCGAGCAAAAACCAAGTACTATGGAGCTAAGCTCATTTTGGATGGGACTCAAGCCATTGGCGCTATGCCGTTTTCTGTCCATCAGATTCAACCCGACGCCTTAATTGTCGCTGGCTACAAATGGTTGATGGGGCCATATTCAACGGGAGTAGCCTACTTTTCGGATGAATTTTGTGATGGCAAACCCATAGAAGAGAATTGGATTAATCGAGCCCATAGCCAAGATTTTTCTCGATTATCTCATTATCAAGATGAATATCAACCCAAGGCAGCGCGTTTTTCCGTAGGCGAATCCAGTAACTTTGCCCTAAACCCCATGCTAAACGACGGCATCCGACAACTAATTCGTTGGCAACCTAGTCGAATTCAAGCGTATTGTCACAGCATCTCGGCAGCCGCCATTGACTCCTTGCGAGAAATGGGCTTTTTTGTAGAAGACAGCCAATATCGTGGTCATCACCTTTTGGGTCTATACCTTCCGGAAAACAAATCACTCGATAAGCTAAAAGCAAAATTAGCTGAAAATAAAATTTATGTCTCTTTTCGTCAACAAGCCATTCGTGTGTCTCCTAACGTCTATAATAGTGTAGAAGATTTTGAGCGCTTAGTTCAGGTAATTCGAGAAGTTTAGCAACATCCTAAAAAGGACTTGCTCATTTTTTTGATTAAATCAAAAAAAAATTGAATTATATCCCCAAAACCCTTATCTTTGCACTCCTTTGGGAACAATTTAAGTAAAACGAATGCTTTTCAGACAGCGAGCATTCTGTAAAAAATACGAATAATGAAACGGACATTTCAACCATCGAATAGAAAGCGTGCTAACAAACATGGATTCCGTGAGCGTATGAGCTCAAAGAACGGCCGTAAGGTTTTGGCTCGTCGTCGGGCAAAAGGACGTTACAAGTTAACAGTTTCTGACGAATTCCACACGAAGTAATTACTTCGCTGTATTCTTGAGGCGATGCCTTCATTTAAGTTTCCAGCTAAGGAAAGACTAAAAAGTAAAAAGCATATTGCATTGCTATTTGAAAGCGGCCAATCCACGGCCGCTTTTCCTGTTTTGGGTATCTACAAAATTCAGGACAAAAATGACCCACATTTTGATGAAGCTTCTCCTATAAAAGTAGCCTTTACTGTACCTAAAAGACATTTCAAAAAGGCCGTTACCCGAAACCTAATCAAAAGGCGAATGAAGGAAGCCTGGCGCTTACACAAAAACGATTATGTACATTTCCTTGCGGAAAACAACTTTTCTAACCAAATCATCATCATTTATTTGGGAAAAGAAACGTTACCCTATAAGAAAATCGAAAAAGGAATCAAAAAACTTTTGCGCAAGCTGAAATCAATGGACAAATAAACGAACTCCCTTTATTCACCCCTATATAGCCTAGACCTAGGTCTTAAAATCAACTTAACCAACACACAAAATGAATAAATTACTTGCCTTCTTGCTTATTAGCGCATTTTTGGTAGCTTCTTGCACATCCACCAAGCCTACCGTTGTCACTCCGATGGAAACACGCAAATTAGACGACTTAGTGGTCAAAGCCAAAAAAATTGAAACCCGACCCGAAGACATCAAGTTGCCCGTTTATCATGGCACCCGCACTTTGGATAATGATTTGATTCACACAAAATTAGCGGTGCGTTTTAATATTCCTGCTCAAGAATTAATGGGCAAGGCGACGCTTACGCTAAAACCCGTCTTTTATCCCGTAAACCACCTAGTCCTAGATGCAAAATATTTCACTTTTACGCAAGTAAGACTCAATGGTCCCAATGGCCCATCCCTAAAATATGACTACGATAATGCCCAAATCAATATCCAATTAGGCAAATATTTTTCCCGCAAGGAGTCCTACAAAATATATCTTGAATATACCGCCCACCCTACTCAAGGCCCTAAGGGAGGGAGCGCCGCCATTCAGTCCGACCAAGGACTTTACTTCATTGACCCAAATGAAACCGACCCCGAAAAGCCAACTCAGATTTGGACGCAAGGAGAAACAGAGTCCAACTCCAAATGGTGCCCTACCATAGATACGCCCAACGAACGAGCTACCCACGAAATCGCAATCACTATCGCCGATAAATACAAAACATTATCCAACGGAAAACTGGAGCGCTCGGTCAAAAATTCAGATGGCACCCGCACCGACTATTGGAATATGGATATTCCCGCTGCGCCCTATCTGATGATGATGGCTATTGGAGATTATGCCATCGTGCGCGACACTTGGAATGGCAAGCCCATCGCTTATTATGTCGAGCCACAATACAAGGATTATGCAACAGACATCTTTCCTTATACCAAAGAATTATTGACTTTTTATTCCGATATACTTGGTGTGCCCTATCCTTGGCAAAAGTATGACCAAGTGGTGGTCAGAGACTATGTATCTGGTGCAATGGAAAACACCACGGCTGTAGTTTTTCAAGAATTTGTAAATGGCACCAAGCGAGAATTAATGGATCAAACTAGGAATGAGCTCATTGTGGCTCATGAGATGTTTCACCATTGGTTTGGCGACTATGTCACCTGCGAATCTTGGGCC
>CAYTLX010000055.1:0-8931 GCA_964438645.1 uncultured Saprospiraceae bacterium
AAGCTAAATTGGGCGATGTTTTATGCTTTTTTATGGGTGTTTTGTGCCCTTTTTGTTGTGAACGGATTAAGTGTTCATTGGGGCTTTTGGTCTTTTCGGGAAGAAAGCCCGACCTTGATTCCACATGATTTGTTTTTCGATTGGGTGGTGTTTTGGGGCGTGGCGGTTCCTTTTGTGCTTAAAGGTCGTTATATCGTGATGGTCGCTATATTTTTATTTTGGATAGACATTTTATTTATGCCATTGCTGGCAAAATTAGGGATATTAGACTTGCGTCAAAATTGGTTGGTCGGAGAATGCCTATTGATTTCTTTGGTATTTGTACCAAGTCAGCTATGGTTTCGATTTTCTTTAAATGATGTGAGAATAGGTTGGCGCAGTTTCTTTCAAGTGATGGTCATGGCTTTTTTGTTGTTGATAGGGCTACCGTTTTTGGTGAGTGTTTACTCAATGTCTTCTGGTCAATACGTACTTCTACAAACTTCGATATGGATGCAAATCATTTTTGTGATTGCACTACCTAGTTTGATTGCCGTGGTGGATTTAGTCGATAAGGGGCAGGGGACACCCTTTCCTTATGATCCAACCAAACACTTGGTGCGTTCAGGGGTATATGCCTACCTACGCAATCCTATTCAATGGTCGTTTACTTGGCTTTTTATTCCGTTGGCGTTAATGTATCAATCTCCACTTTTGTTTTTTGGGGGCTTGGTCTCCGTAGCCTATGTGATAGGCGTGTCTAATCCCGAGGAAAAGGTTTCGATGTTGAGTCGATTTGGTGATGATTGGAAGCAGTATAAACAGACTGTGCCTGCATGGTATTTTAAGTGGCGCCCCACGACAATTACTCCCGCTAAAATTTACTTTAATCAAGATTGTGCAATTTGCTCATCTTTAAGGAGATGGCTGATTCAAAGAAAACCTATTAACCTAACCTTTTTGGATGCAAATCAGCACTCCCAAACCCTAGAAAGCCTTGAATATGAGAATAAAGAAGGTACTCAGTATTCGAGTGTAAAAGCATTGGCTAGCTGCTTGGAGCATATTAATTTGGCATGGGCATCCTTAGGTTGGTTGATGCGTTTGCCAATAATAAACTATATTTTGCAAGTTATTGTAGATACTATGGGGATTGGCGCGAATACATGCAAAGTGTCCGAATAGTTATCAATCATAGAGCTTACTTCGAAAGTCGTTGTACTTTCTGTGGCGATCACTAAAGCAGGAAATAATCAATTCGATGGACAAGGCTGATCATTGTCATATAATTGTCCGCTAAAATGTCTTCCAATACAAAAAAATATCATTACATTTGCTGCTTCATAGGGACAACCTATGATGATTAAATTCGTTTAATGCATTGGCGACTGTTCGCTGATTGCTCAAAAAATATTTTTAAAAGTTATGGCAAACCAAGATGTGAAAGATAAGAAGGGGATAAAGGCCCCTAAATATCCGGGAAAAAGGATGACCATTAATGGTAATACCTTAGTTGCGACTACCGAAGGGTTGATTGCGGAAGCAGGTATTTTTTATCCGATTACTCCTTCGACAGAGATGGGGGAGACTTTTCAGTTCCTTTATGCAAAAGGGCAGTTAAATGCTTTTGGAAAGCAACTGACGGCTATTGAGACAGAAGGAGAGCATGCGGCTCAAGGTGGAGCGATTGCGATGTCCGTTACCGGAAAAAGAACGGTGAACTTTACTTCTGGACAAGGAATTGTCTATGGATTAGAGCAATATTACCATGCTCCGGGTAAGTTGAGTACGATGGTATTAGAAGTGGGAGCAAGAGCCTTGACGAAGCATGCCTTAAATGTGCATGCAGGTCATGATGATGTCTATGCTACGTTTGATACGGGATGGATTGTGCTATTTGCCAAAGATGCACAGCAAGCAGCGGATCAAGCCATTATTTTGAGACGGGTAACCGAGCAAACCTTAAATCCTGGGATGAACTGTATGGATGGTTTTTTAACCACTCACCTAGAGCGTACCTTCTTTATGCCCGAAGCGGCTTTGATTAGAGAATTTTTGGGCGACTCGGATGATATTGTGGAATGTCCTACCGAAGCACAGAGAATTATTTTTGGACCTACTCGAAAGAGAGTGCCCGCAGGTATTGATTTGAAGAATCCGATTTTATTGGGGCCTGTCCAAAACCAAGAGCACTATATGAATGGGGTGGCGGCTCGTAGAAATAACTTTTCGGAAGGTATTTTAGATTTCTTGCAGCAATCTTATGATGACTTTGCTAAATTGACAGGACGCCAATATGGGCTAGTGTCTGAGTATAATACCGAAAATGCGGAGACTGTTTTCGTTTCTTTAGGTAGCTCGGCGGAGAATATAGAGTCGATGATTGATTACTTGAAAGAGACTCGAAATGAAAATGTGGGAGTCGTTCATGTAAATGTACTCAGACCGTTTCCGGAAAATGCAGTGATCAAAGCACTAAAAGGAAAGAAGAATGTTATTGTTCTGGAGCGTACCGATGAGTCTTTGTCTGGCGATAATCCATTGACTAGAGACGTGAAAGTCGCTTTGGCGAAAGCCGAAGATAATTTTAGAAGTAATGCCTATGAAGGTTTAGAAAAACTAGACCCTACTACCGAGAAACCAATGATTTTCAGTGGAGTATATGGCTTGGGTTCAAGAGATTTTAGACCCGAAGGTATTATCGGAGCGTATGACTTTGCCGAAGGTCGCATCAAGCGTCAAGATGGAAAGGGACGGGAAGATGGCGTGCGCTTCTTTTATGTGGGTATTGATCACCCGTATAATGTGGTTTCTGAAGAGACGCCTTCTGGGTTGCCGGAGAAAGCCATTGCGATTCGTTTTCACTCCATCGGTGGATGGGGCATGATTACCACTGGTAAAAACATGGGCTCCATTCTTGGAGATTTAGCGGGCTATGTCGCCAAACGAGACAATAGATATGATCCCAACGGTGAGCTAGAAGAGATTATTCACATCTCCGCCAATCCAAAATATGGCTCGGAAAAGAAAGGCGCGCCAACCAATTACTTCTTGGTAGCCGCTCCAGAGCGTGTAAAAGTAAATGCAGATTTACGCCACGTAGATGTTGTGTTATGTGCTGATCCGAAAGTCTTTTTGCATACAGATGCTTTACAAGGACTAAAAGAAGGGGGCGCATTCGTCTGGGAATCCAATGAAGAAAATCCCGCAGATGCTTGGAACTACATCCCAACTAAATACCGCCAAGAGATTATCGACAGAAATATTAGAGTTTATATCTTGAACGGTTTTAAAATTGCGAAAGCAGCAACCGAAAGAGAAGACCTTCAAACTCGGATGCAAGGAAATGCCTTCTTAGGTGCCTTCTTCGGGGTGTCGTCTTTCTTGACCGATTATAATATTCCTACCAAGGAATTTGAAGAAACCATTCATGCACAGTATGTGAAGAAGTTTGGGCGTTTTGGGGATGATGTAGTCAACTCTAATATGACGGTCATGAAGGCAGGTTTTGAACAAGTGAAGCAAGTGCCTATCGGAAAGGTTGATGCCATGGATGCTTCGGATTTTGTGGGTAATATTATCAGTCCTTGCGGAATTGACATCGTGCCTTTCCCGAAAGATAAGGAAGGCAAATCTCCTTTGCACACGTTAAGTGCTTTTGATGCGGAGTTTAGAGCCGGATATGGCTATAATCAACCCGCTTCGGCTTTGGCTTCGGTTGGGTATATTGCCAGTGGCACAGGAGATACCGCAAGTAAATATGTTGCTAGGCGGGCGATTCCGATGTTCATTGAAGAGAATTGCACCCAGTGTATGGAATGTATCGCGGCTTGTCCAGATACTGCCATGCCTAATACGGCTCAAGATGTCAGCACCATTTTAAAGACGGCTTTTAATTATTATGTCTCAGATGGGTTTGCACGAAATGCACTTTTGGAGCATTTGGATGATTTGGATGCGAAGCTAAGAGCGGATATGTACGCTTACGCAACGGATAAAGAACTAAAGAAAAATCCAGATGATAGAGTAAAATTTAAAGTCATTTTGCGCAAGCACCTAGAAGACCTTAAAAATGATGTCATCAATGATAAAGTGATCGAGCAAGTACTCGAAATTGTAGAGACTTTGCCGTTGGCATACATGAGTGCTCGGGGTATCTTTTCTGGAAAAGAAAAGAAAAATACGGGGGATGGTGGTATCTTCTCCATCTTTATCAATGATAAGTGTAAAGGCTGTGGAGAGTGTGTAGAAGCTTGTGGTGACCACGAAGCTTTGGTGATGATTGCAGAAGATGAAGATTGGCATGCAAGGGTGAAGTCTTCGGAGACCTTCTTGAAGCTCCTTCCAGAAACGCCTAAAAAATATCTCGGTATCTATAATCCAGATGATCCTTATGCCGCAAAAGCAGCGGCTTTGAAGAATCACTTAATGCAACAATCAAAGTATAATTCTTTAGTTTCAGGTGATGGGGCTTGTGCGGGATGTGGTGAAAAAACCATCCTACACGCCGTGGCTTCTGTGACGGAAGCGGTCATGCGTCCACTGTTTTTTGCGAAAGCAGAACGCCTTACGGAAAAAGCGGCTCAACTGAAGCGTACGGGGCTGATGAAACTGGAAGCCCTGAAGTCTGCCAATAAGAGTGGATATGAAGCCTTTAGAAGAACTATTCTACACATCATCATGGGATTTGGGGCAGAAAATACAAAAGCGACCGATAAAAGAATTGCCGATGGCTTTGAAGGCTCAGATGCTGACTTAGTTGATGCTTTGGTGGCTGTCTTAGAGCAAGAAGCTTATAACCATAAAGAATTGCAAACCCTAGAAGGGCACATGCCTAATGGAATGTCTGCTATGGCTATGACCGCCAATACAGGATGTAATACGGTATATGGTTCGACGCCACCCAATAACCCACATCCATATCCTTGGATGAATTCATTGTTTCAAGATGGAACAACCATAGGTTGGATTGTAGGCGAAAGCTTTATGAGAGACCACGCAGCACATGCGGTCGTGCCCGAAAGATTGGTGGATCACTTATTGGGTGGATTTAGCAATGGATTTGACGAAGATGATTATTTCCATTATACCCACTTTAACGATAAATTTATGACCGATAAGGAAATCCTTGAATTGCCCAAAGTATGGGCGATTGGTGGGGATGGTGGTATCGGAGATATTGGTTTCCAAAACCTTTCAAAAGTAATCCTTCAGAATCGTCCAAATGTCAAAGTATTGATGTTGGATACACAAGTATATTCTAATACAGGTGGACAAAATTCGGACTCTTCTGTGATGACTGGTGGTTTTGATATGAACCAAATCGGACCAGCTACCGAAGGTAAGATGACAGAGAAAAAATCCGTTGCCGAAATTATGATGAGTGGACACGGTTCCCCTTATGTTGCACAAGTAAGTGCGGCAAGTATGGGCACCTTGTTTAGAGCGTTAATTGATGGACTACATTATCGTGGAACGGCTTATTATCAAGCCTTTACGACTTGTCAACCGGAGCACGGTGTGCCAGATGATGCTTCAGAATTGCAAGCCATTCGGATTAGAGATAGCCGTGGAATGCCTGAGTTTGTGTTTGATCCAGGAAAAGGAGAAACCTACAACGAAGCGCTTTATGTAAAAGGGAATCCTAACTATCAAAATGATTGGTACACTAAGCGTTCTAAAGGTACAAAAGAACGGTTTATTTATACCGTAGCCCACTGGGCTTTGACCGAAGCTAGATTCAGAAGACACCATAAGAAGATAAAGGATGACCAATTAGAAGGCAAGCAAGAGTTGATAGATATTTTGCAAAATGTAACCATGCAGGATATCATCCATCACCGTTATTTGGATAAGAACCACCGTTCTTACATTCCTGATTGGGGCGTGTATTTGGTGGATCATACAGACGCTGGAAAAATTAATCATCACTTACTCTCTCGTCAAATGGTCATTTTCTGTGTCGAACGTCGTAAAGCTTGGAGAATGCTCCAATCTAAGGCTGGCATCGAAAACAAAGACTACATCGCTCAAAAAGAGTACTTGAAAGGCTTAGATGCCTAAAGACAGCGGGTACCTAAATAGTTACAAAATAAGCCCTTGGTCGAGAGACCAAGGGCTTTTTTAGGTTCTTTGTTTGTAGTGGGTTTATATTTTTGAAAAACTATTTCTAGTTTGGCTAGAACGGCTCGAAAAAGCCTATTGAATTACGCCAATTACACAAATTAAGATACGCCGAAGTAAGCAATTGTGTTGTCGTTATACCATGATGCCGCTATACCGTTGTACCGAAACTTGAGTTGTTTATTCCACTACAAATTTACCAATTCCAAGCTTTCCGCCAAAATCAACCCGAACAAAGTAAAACCCAGTCTCAAAGTCAGAAATATTAATATTAGGTGATAAATCCTTTCCAGAATGGGTATAGACAATCTCTCCTAAAATATTGATAATCTGAATGTTATAAAACTTGTCGGGGGTAGTTATGCGTAAGATGTCAGATGCTGGGTTCGGTTGAAGATAAATGGGAATTTTTTGGGTAATAGTGGTACTTACAGGAATAGTCGTCACCATGGTACTAAAGGAGGTATTGGTCACTATCGCTGGATTCAAATCAAAGATAATGAAAGCGGTATTTTCTATAACGGAGTAGTCGGATAGTCCTGCTTTTGGTACAATTTCGTAAGTGACAAAACCATGACTTTGGGGCTCATTGTGGAGGCTATCTTGTAGCCAGATATTTGGAAAAAAGAATTGAACCGCATGGTCATTGATAGAGGTTTGGACAGGGAAGCTGCTATTGACAATACGCAAAGTGTTTATGTCCAAAAGATCTGATATCGTATCTAATATCTTTATGTCAATTGCCGCGGCATTACCAGTGTTTTGAAACCGAATAGTATAAGTGAGTTTTTTATCATGCAATGTGAAGTGTTCTTCTCGTTCACCAGGAGGCATTACATTTTTATCATTTGGGTCAAACGCACAAAGGACAGTGGGGCGATAGCCAAAACCATGGAGTAGGGCAGGATTGAGATCCCATATTTCTGCGTTGAAACTCATCGGTTTTCCAGTTTGTGACTGGTCAGGCATCTGAAAAGCGATACGAACGTCTCGTCGTTCTCCAGGATAAAGCGGGTCAAATGGCCAAGTAATAGTGTGCAATACCGTATCGAGAATCACAGGCAAATCAGGAGAAATCGAGACAAATTCACATTTTGGGTCATAGGCGAGGACGACGTTGCCTTGTTCGACGTATGTGCCATAATTGGTATAGCGTAGAAAAAAGTCCACAACAGAATTGCATCGGGGCGGATTAGAAGTAAGGTTGCAAAGTACTTCGTGTTTTGAATTTGGTCGATACAGCCCAAAATTTTTGTTTAGATTATTATTCTGTCCTGGTATAAAATTCACATGATAAGATGAAGAGTCTGTGGTCAAAACCCAATTGGTATCTACCACCCATGCAATATCATAAGTCGTTGCACTGTCGCATAATTGAAAAAACAAACCAGATTCATCGGTAAGGCTATTGTTGTTGCTTGGGGTGAATGAAATTGCTTGATTTGCAATGCCATACTCAAAAGAATCTAATAGCTGATTTTGATTAAAGTCATAAAAAACAGTCCCTGAAATTCCGTCTTTAGAGCAAATAAGAAAGTCTAAACCATTACAAGTGGAGCCGTTTCCATTTATTGTAATGCCTCCAGTATTGCCCGAAGAGAGCATATCGCATAGAAAGTTGAAATTACAGATCTCTAGTGATGTATTGTTTAAAATAGTGACACCGCTAAGGTTTGTTCCTTTTAAATTTTGAAGACCTTTTAAGCTAATGAGTGATGCGTTGTCTTTTATGAATAAGGCTCCTACATGCTGTAAATTTTCTAGGCCAATCAGACTAATCAATGAGCCACAGCCTTCGATAGAAAAAAGTCCAACAATTGTATTTAGGTTTGTTAAACCCGTGAAGTCCTGTAAATCAATAACACCCATAAGAGTAAATTGACCAATACTTGTTAATTTTTCGAGCCCTTCAAAGTTGGGGGACTCAGATGTGATGTCAACACGGAATGTGCCCCCAATTTTAGTTAAGTTATCCAGACCTTGGTAGCTATTGGCTGCAAAAGGTAATAGACCAAAATCTCCACCAATTGTTGTCAAACTTTCTAAGCCGTGAAAGTTATTTAAGTCTGAAGTTTGATTATTTAAATTTCCTCCTATCGTTGTCAAGCTTTCTAAACCCTGAAAATCCTGTAGGCTAGGAGTAGGGTTAGGTAGGTCAAAATCTCCGCCTATGGATACCAATTGCTCTAACCCCAAGAAGCTTGCTGGTGAACAACCTATTAAATTTAAATCTCCACCTATGGATACCAATTGCTCTAATCCCTGAAAGCTTGCTGGTGAACCACTCAATACACTTAAATTTCCACCGATGGAATCAAGGCTTCCTAAACCGTTAAAGTTAGGGTGTTGTTGGTCTTGAATCTCAAGTGAACCTTCTATATAAACAAGATTGTCTAGACCCGAAAAAGGCACGGGCGGAGTAATAATCAAATCCCCATTGATATGGGTTATGACGGATAATCCATTGAGATTTGTGATACTTGGGGCTATGCTTACGCTACCACCGATAACTTGGCAGCCTGGATAATTAATGGAAAAACTATCTATTTCATTTTGACTCATAAAGTCAATGCCCGATGGCAAGCAGTCTTGTGCTTTGGCTTGCGCAAAAAAGAAAATAAAGGACAGAACTAACCAGAAATTAGACATAATAGTTTATTTAATAATTATTGGAAATTCAAAGATAATATTTTTTGGGTGAAATTGCAAAGAAAAATTTGGACTCATGTCCTTGTAACCCTTATCCTTTGAGTCCACTCCGAAAAGTCTATATCCATTTTTGTTTGGAGATTCCACAAAATTTTATTCTGCAGGCTCCTATTTCAACAA
>CAYTLX010000056.1:0-8927 GCA_964438645.1 uncultured Saprospiraceae bacterium
AACCAGTAACCAGTAACCAGCAACCAGCAACCAGCAACCAGCAACCAGCAACCAGTAACAATGAAGTAAGATTATTTCTTTTAGGACAATGTCAATTCGTGCCACCAGCCATCTAACACATGAACTAATTTAGCTCAGATATTTTCCAACAATAGGCATTCTTCGACCGATTCCAAAGGCTTTGTCGGAGACTCTTAGGACAGGGGGCATTTGGTATCTTTTGAATTCGTTGATGTTGACCATTCGTAGGATTCGTGCAATTAGTTTGGGGTCAAAGCCCATTTCTTCAATTTCCTTTGGGCTCTTTTGTTCTTCGATGTATTCAAATAAAATTCGATCTAGAATCCCATAGTCAGGAAGGCTATCACTGTCTTTTTGGTCGGGGCGTAATTCAGCGGAAGGAGGCTTGGTGATGGTGTTATTAGGGATTATTTCCTTATTTCTATTGATATAGTTGGCGAGTTCGAAGACTTCGGTTTTGTATAAGTCGCCGATGACAGATAGACCGCCATTCATATCGCCGTACAAAGTACCATATCCTACTGCTGCTTCGCTTTTATTGGATGTATTGAGTAGGATATTTCCGAATTTATTGGAAAATGCCATGAGTAGTGTGCCCCGTATTCGTGCCTGAAGGTTTTCTTCTGCAAGGCTGAAGGGGAGTCCCCGAAAATGGATGTCTAGTTCTTCCATAAAAGATCCATAAATGGATTCAATAGGAATAATGTCATATTGTGCCCCTAGATTTTCCGCAAGGATACGGGCATCATTAATGGAGTGATCTGAAGAGTATTGAGAAGGAAGCAGGATGCAGCGCACATTGTCAGCCCCTAAAGCATCTGCGGCTAAGACTGCGACTACTGCCGAATCAATCCCGCCAGAAAGACCCAGTATGGCTTTTTTGAAGCCTAATTTTCCGAAATAATCTTTTAATCCAAGCACCAAGGCTTGATAAATCATTTCTATTTTCTCTTTCTTTCGAGTCCTGTTTTGGTGCGACGAGATAACTTCGTCTAAGTCATAAACCTTTAACTGCTCCTGAAAAAAGGGCATTTCGTCATAAATATCTCCATGTTGATTGGCAACGACAGAGCCACCCGCAAAGATTATCTCCGTTTGAGCGCCAATGTGGTTGACATAAAAGAGTGGTATCTTATACCGAAGCGTATTTTCACGTATGATATCTAATCGATCATCAGCATGACTAAAGGAAAAAGGAGATGCAGAGATATTAATGATGAAATCGGGCTGCTCTTTGGCAGCTTCATCTAACGGACAAATCGTGTAAAGGGGGTTGTCATTGCCCACATTCCAAATATCTTCACAGACACTTAAGGCGATTTTTTTCCCTTTGTAAGTGATGGTGCCAAAAGAAGAACCAGGCTCAAAATAGCGATATTCATCAAATATATCATAGGTAGGGAGTAATGCCTTATTAGTGATGTGAAGTATCTTTTTCTCCGCAAGGAAATAGGCAGAATTAAACAAATCTTTGCCTTCTACAACGGGGTTAACGCTTGGGGCACCGACTATTATAGCGATATTATCTGCTAGTTGGGTCAATCGTTCGATGGTCTCATTTGATAAGCGAATAAAATCACTAAACTCCAAGAAATCCCTAGGTGGATAACCTGTCACGGCTAGTTCGGGAAAACAAATAATATCTGCGCCTTGTTTTTTTGCGTCAGCTATTGCGGATTTCATTTTTAAGAAGTTACCTTCAAAATTACCGATGTGGAAATTTAATTGAGCGAGTGCAATTTTCATTATATCATATCTGATGAAGGGCAAAAATGAGAGAAAAATGGGTGATGCGCAACTTATGTTGGTTATTTCTACTTAAAACTGATTTCGACAATTTGACTATCTTTGTGCTCCACTAAGAAAATGTGGCTGATATGGTTGATTTTATTAAAAAGCTATATGCTTACTATTTGTCTTCAAGTGAAGTGACGACCGATAGTCGCTATGTGCCTGAAAATAGTCTATTTTTTGCCCTGAAAGGAGAGCACTTTGACGGGAATAAATATGCGGCACAAGCTATTGAGAAAGGGGCTCGATATGTGGTTATTGATGACCCCAAGATGAAGCTAGATAAGCGATATGTCTTAGTGGAAGATGTGTTGATGACTTTGCAGAAATTGGCTCAATATCATCGGCAGCAATTCGATATTCCAGTTCTGGCGATTAGTGGCTCTAATGGAAAAACAACGACCAAGGAACTCGTCCGTGATGTGCTTTCGCAAAAATATTCGGTTCATGCGACCAAAGGTAATTTGAATAATCATATTGGCGTGCCTTTGACGATTTTGGCGATGCCGCGAGATACGGAGTTTGCGGTTATTGAGATGGGGGCAAGTAATCAAGGCGAGATTCAGCGGCTTTGTGAAATTGCAGCGCCTAACTATGGGCTTATTACTAATATTGGTCAAGCCCATTTAGAAGGTTTTGGTGGGATTGAAGGGGTGAAAAAAGGCAAGGGAGAGTTGTATGCGTATTTAGCTGCTAATGATGGTGTGGGTTTTTATAATGTGGATGAGCCCCATCTAGAAGCGATATCTCACCAAGTGAATATGCGAATTGGCTATGGTGAAAGCATTCCGAAAGGGAAAACAGGCTTTATTAAAGTGAATCAAATACCAGAGACGGAGCAGGTGGTGGCGCTTGTCGAAGAGTCTGGATGGAGTTATCGTGTTTTTGCGAAGATAAGTGGAGCGCACAATTATCAAAATATTAAGACCGCTATAGCTATTGGTAAATATTTTAAGATGTCGTTTGCCGAGATTAAATATGCGGTAGAGTCTTTCGTGCCGCAAAATATGCGTTCACAAATTTATGAATTAGGGGCTAATTTGGTGTTTTTGGACGCTTACAATGCCAATCCGACTAGCATGAAAATGGCGCTAAATTCTTTTGTGAAGATGAAATCCGATAAGCATATAAAGATTGGGGTGCTTGGGGATATGTTAGAATTAGGTTCTTTCTCCGATGAATCTCATCAAGAAATCATTGGAATTGTGAAAAAAATGGGCTTTTCGCAGTTAATTTTTGTAGGAAGCTTATTTGCGAAAGCAGATGTCACAAATATGGGGCTTCACTTTGAAAATATAGATTTAGTTAAAGATTGGCTTGCGCAAAAAAATATCAAAGATGCTTTCTTTTTTGTCAAGGGCTCAAGGGGCATTCGGCTAGAGCAAGCTTTTTTAGCCGATGCGGCTAAGTCCATTAAGTAAACGTGTAGGTAGAAGGTCTTTTGTCGCCATGATGTAATCGTCATGAGAGCATGGTAAAAGGGCGTGTCTAAGCTGTTGGTTCTTGCGATAAATAGGTATTTCCATCCACCAACGCCCTGTTTTTTCGCTTTTCCAAAAGGAAATATGGACATCATTTTTTTTGTGTACGACGATATATTTTTTCAGCCCTTCTTTGGATAGAGGAAATTCTTGTTGGCGATTGGAGACCCCATCAAGGAAGTACCATATAACTAATGCGGCCATTTTAGCAGAGCTATGATGGATGTCTTTGTTCGGCTCGAATCCAAAGATTCCAAAAGCCGTTAATTTATCACTCATCCCTGCAAAACGTGCAATAGTGCATGCTTCTTGGGCGGATAGTCCTGTCGGAAAAGGATTTTTTTGGCCTGGACAATCAGCGGCTTTGATGGCTGCTAGATTAAAGGAAAGCAGATCGGCATCTCTAATCAACGGCTCAGAATTGGCAAGATGGGTCTTCATATTGCCTAGTGATTCCCACTCGAAGTCATTGTCAGACAGGACTTTGTATAAATTCTCGTTGTTTAGGTGTGCCTGCGTTCCCAAAATGCTTAAATGAAATAGATTTTTGTGTGGTGGGTTGAGTAAAGGATTGAGATATGCATCCAAATCGCTTTGCCTTGCGGTAAATCTAATGGTGTTATCGACGATGGCAAGATTGACCATTTTTTCATTTAGTTGAAAGGCGTGATAGAGCGAAAAAATGAATTGCTCGTCTCCACCGAAAAGAACGGGTAAAATTTTGCTTTCGAGAAGGAAGCCGATTAATTGGATGGCAAAGCCAGGTTTTTCGTTTTTTAGGTTGCCTAAATCCACTATTTTGAGCTTAAAACCTACTAAATTAAACAATTCTGCTCTGATTTTATCTGCTTTTTCGGCGTTGATACCAATTAAAGCAATTTTAGCATCAGAAAGAAAATCTTCATTTTCGTGGTAGTATTCGATTTTATGACCGAATCCGTGGTCATTTTTATTGTTTAGCACTGTCTCATTTGAAGAAGTTAGCCAGTTTTTTAGCATTATAATTAGTTTTTTATGCAAAACTAGGCAGTGTTGGTGAGAAATGACTAAAAATATATGAAAAAGAATTTTTTTTCATTGAAATGTTAAATTTTACATGTTTAATATCTTGAAATATAGTAGATTTAGATATTTGTTATTGTAGGTTTTTTAATGTAACATTACAATTGGATAGGATGTATAAAGTGCTAATTGAAGGCATAAAAGCTAGATTTTTAAGGGTTTAGGTGCCTTTTTTTGAAAATAAATGTTTTAAATTTTGTAAAAGAGCAAAATAATTAATACATTTGTTCATTGAAATTGGAGTTTAACTCACAAAACTAAATATAATAAATCATGAAAAGATTCTTTACAAGAGCTTTTGTTCTTTTATTGGCAGTTAGCTTTTCGCAACTGTCTTATGCTCAGCAAGCTACCCCAAAAGATATGGTGGAGGTAGGTGTTCATGGCGGACTAATGTTTGTCGCTGGTGATGTGTCGAACAACGCAGGAATTGGAGCTGGGGGCTTTGGCGCTGGTATCCACGTAAGAAAGGCGTTAGATCACATTTTTTCTATTCGTTTGGATGGAGAGTTTGGCAAAACCAAAGGAGAGCAAGATGTCGCTTCGCCTAACGGTTTTAAGTCCTATGAGACTAATTGGTTGGCTGGTACCGTGAATGGTATTATCACCGTGAATAATATGCGTTTTGATAAGCCACACAGAAAAGTAAATATGTACATCGTGGTTGGTGTTGGAGCTAATAAATATGATGTTACAACCAACGATAATACGCCAAGTGCAAAGGCTTATGCCGCAAGTGTTAAGGCTAGAACTGGAAAACTATTAGCACACGCTAATGCTGGTGCTGGTGTCGCTTTTCGTTTGAGTCCTAACTTTAACATTGCACTGGAGCATGATGTTAAGATGGTAATGGGGGGCACGATTGACCTAATGGATGGTCGTGAAGACTTTAATCCAGGCGGTACAGATGTTGATAGAACTCCATACCGTGATTTGATGAATTATGCTCACCTTAGACTTAATTTTAACTTAGGTAAGAAAGATAAATTAGTCGAGCCTTTATATTGGGTTAATCCATTGACTCCTGTATTGAATGATATCGCTGAATTGAAAGCTCGTCCAGTATTGGATATGGCTGATGATGATAATGACGGTGTTTATAATTCTTTTGATAAAGAAGAAGGTACTCCTGATGGAGCTCCTGTAAATGCTTCGGGTGTTGCTTTGGATAGTGATAACGATGGCATCATTGATTTGAATGATAAAGAGCCTTTTTCTCCTCCTGGGTATAAGATTAGCAAGGATGGTATCGCAATGATTCCACCAGAGCCTAAGATTACAGAAGATGATGTGAATAAGATTGTTGATGGTAAGTTAGCCGCTTTCAAAACTAGTTTTGACGGAGGGGGTACATTGACTGATTGGTTCTTGCCGATGGTACACTTTAACTTGAACCACTATGATATCAGACACCAAGAGTATGAGAAGCTATATCAAGTGGCTACTGTTTTAAAGAATAATCCTAAGATTAAAATTGTTGTAACTGGATTTACGGATAAAACCGCTAAAGATGATTACAATAATGTTCTTTCTTACAATCGTGCAATGGCTGCTATTCAGCACTTGGTAAGTGTTCATGGTATCGACAGAAGTAGATTAATATTGAACTATGGTGGTGAAGGTACTACTTTAGTTCCTACAGAAGGACGTAGCTTTATGAACAGACGCGTAGAATTCAAAGTAGCTACCGTTGAAACTGAAATGGGTCGTCCAGAAGGTCCTAATGCAGGTAGAGGCCCTAGTTTCTCAGGAAATGTTGGTGGATATTAATAAGTATTTTTGACGAATATTTAATTATTCTCTTTACCTTATACAAGAGCAGCTAGTATTCCTAGCTGCTCTTGTTTTTTGTTTATAACCATTCTTTTCTTATGTTTGTGGTCTTCAAGCATTTTTTTTTAATAAATTTACATAATGTCAAGCAGATCTAAGCTTTTTGATGATGCCGTTCAATCTTTAACTAGCCTTCCAGGTATTGGTAAAAGGTCGGCGACCCGACTTGTGTTGCATTTTTTATCAAGACCCAAAGAAGAAGCTATAGAATTTGCACAGGCCATTGAAACTTTGGTGAAAAATATCAAGTATTGCCGAAAGTGCCATAGCATATCGGATGATGATGAATGTAGTATATGTTTGTCAAAAAGAAGAGACCAGAGCTTTGTTTGTATTGTTGAATCCGTGCGCGATGTAATGGCTATTGAAGAAACTGGCCAGTTTCAAGGTGTTTATCATGTATTGGGCGGGATTATTTCCCCGATTGAAGGGGTAGGGCCGGAGCAGCTAAATGTCGATACACTGAAGGACAGGTTAAAGGCAGGGAATATTAAGGAAGTGGTCATGGCCATTAGTCCAACTATAGAAGGCGAGACAACTATTTATTATTTATCTCAAATAATTGCTCCCTTAGGGATTACGATTTCTACGATTTCTCGGGGGGTGTCTTTTGGTGGTGAGTTAGAATATACAGATGAAGTGACTCTGGGTCGATCTATTTTGGCCCGCCTTCCGTATAATACCAATAAGGAATAAGAAAGGCATGGATATTTCCATTATTATTGTCAACTATAAGGTCAAATACTTCTTGAAGCAAGCTTTGTTATCAGTCGATAAAGCTTTAAAAGGAATTGAAGGAGAAGTGTTTGTTGTAGATAATCATTCAGATGATGGCTCTTGTGCAATGGTAAAGAAGCAGTTTCCGAGTGTTATCCTGATGGCAAATAAGGAAAATGTGGGTTTTGCGAAAGCAAATAATCAGGCCATGAGAGTCGCCAAGGGTAAGTATATTCTATTGTTGAATCCAGACACAGTTCTCGAAGAAGATACTTTAAGGCGTTGTATTGATTTTATGGAAAAAACGCCAGACTGTGGAGGGCTAGGGGTGAAGATGATTGATGGAAGTGGGCAGTTTTTACCTGAGTCTAAGCGTGGATTTCCGTCCCCAGCAGCTTCATTTTATAAGCTTTCTGGAATATCTTCTTTTTTTCCAAAATCTAAGTTTTTTAATAGTTATTATCTGGGGCACCTTAGTGAAAATGAGAATCAAGAAGTTGATGTACTAGCAGGGGCATTTATGATGATGCGCAAGGATGTTTTGGATAAAGTCGGGCTTTTAGATGAGTCTTACTTTATGTATGGCGAAGATATTGACTTGTCCTATCGTATCCAAAAAGGGGGCTATAAGAATTATTACCTTGCGGAAACACGAATAATCCACTACAAAGGGGAAAGTACCAAGCGGAATAGTCTAAAATATGTCCGTATCTTTTACAAGGCGATGATTATTTTTGCCAAGAAGCATTTTGCAGGTAGAAAGGCAAGTGTTTTTATTTTTTTACTGAATATCGCCATATATCTCAAGGCAGGAATTACTTTAGCCAAAAATACGGTTAGACGTTTCTTTTTCCCCGTGGTAGATGCTCTATTGTTTTATTTAGCCATTTATTTGTCGAAAGACTTTTGGGCGAGCTATTATTTTCATGAAGCTAACTATTATCCAGCCACTTTTATGAAAATAAATGCACCACTATATGTATTAATTTGGATACTATCTATTTTCTTTAATGGAGGGTATGATAAGCCCTTTAATCTTAGGTGGTTGTTTCGTGGGATATTGTTGGGTAGTCTTGGTATAGCAGCTATTTATGGGTTTTTAGATTTAGAATATCGAACATCTAGAGCCATTATTCTGATAGGCACTTTATTTGTTTTGGGCTTTGCCTTTCTTTTCAGAATGATGGTCCATTATTTTCGATTTAAGCATTTTTCTGTTGGGAAAAGCCAACCCAAAAATCTTGTTTTTGTCGGCTCTCTAGTAGAAGCGGAGCGTGCGCAAAATTTAATGCTACGCACAGGAAATGAGAAGAATTTCATAGGAACGGTCGCTCCTGATAAGCATTTTGACTCTGAACTATACCTTTCGGGTATGGACGACTTGGATAATATCGCTAGGATATACAAGGTAGAAGAGATTGTTTTTTGCTCCAAAGATGTAAAGTCTTCCGAAATTATTCATTGGATGGGATTGATGGGAGCCCATATTAATTATAAGATTTTGCCTGAAGATAGCATGAGCATCATCGGGAGTAGCTCCAAAAATAGTCAAGGAGAAATCTATATTGAAGAAGTACAATTTGCGATTGCAAGCAATACGAATAGGCGAAATAAACGACTTCTAGATATTTTAATGGCTATGGTTTTGTTGGTCTTTAGTCCCTTTTTGATTTGGTTTGTTAAGCAAAAAAGGGGATTGATTCAGAATATTTTTGCAGTGATGGTTGCCCAAAAAACTTGGGTAGGCTATTTTGATATTGATTCTAAGATGAATTATCCCAAAGTGCTAAAGGGGATTTTGGCGCCCATCGCAATAAATAAATCATCCGCACAATTGGATACTCCCACCATGAATCGACTCAATCTCCTATATGCTAAGAATTATTCGGTTTGGGTCGATTTAGAATTGATTTGGGCTAATTTTTCGAAATTAGGCGCTTAATTCAGGTTATTTTGGAATAATTAAGAGAATATATATGTTATTCTTGTATATGAAGTAAAAATCACATAATTTCGTAGTTG
>CAYTLX010000057.1:0-8926 GCA_964438645.1 uncultured Saprospiraceae bacterium
TAAACACAGCAGGCGGTTGGGCCGGTCATTATTTTTCAATGATTCTTTGGTTACTGGGTGCACTAGGATTAGGCGTATGGATTGGATATGCCATTTGGAATAAGTACAAAAATATGTACGGAAAATTTCAAAAAGAAGCAAAATTATTAAAAACTCAGAATGAAAGCCTTTCGGTAGCCATGGATGAGTTAAACAAGGAAAAAGTGGCATTGACAGAAAGTGTCAATTCCTATGATGCTAAGTTGAAGCTGCTTTCGCAAAACAATGAGTCTTTGCGCTCAAGAGTTTCGACCCTTGACGCAGATTTAGGCTTGGTGAAAAGTAAGAATGAGAGCCTAGAAGTCGCCATGAAAGGCTACGCAGAAAGAGAAGAAGGGATGTCAATGGCGCAGTCTTATGAAATCCCAAAAGAAGTAATTGTTGAAAAGATTGTCGAAAAGATTGTTGAAGTGCCAAAGGAAGTCATCGTCGAGAAGATTGTTGAAGTTCCTGTTGAAGTAGAAAAAGTGGTGGAGAAAATCGTCAATAAGATAGTAGAAGTACCCGTAGATGTGGAACGCATTGTCGAAGTAGAAGTCCAGAAGATTATAGAAAAAGAAGTGATTGTTGAGAAGATTGTGGAGGTCGAGAAGATAGTCGAAGTCCCTGTGATGGAAGAACGCATCATTGAAAAAACAATTGAAGTACCTGTCGAAGTGGAGAAAATCGTCGAAGTAGAGAAGCTTGTCGAAGTCGAGAAGATAGTCGAAGTTCCCGTTGATAAAATCGTTGAAGTGGAGAAGATAGTCGAAAAGATAGTCGAAGTCCCAGTGGATAAAATCGTCGAAGTAGAGAAGATAGTCGAAGTCCCAGTGGATAAAATCGTGGAAGTGGAAAAGATAGTCGAAAAGATTGTCGAAGTACCTGTTGAAAAAATGGTCGAAGTGGAGAAAATGGTCGAGAAGATAGTGGAAGTACCAGTTGACCGTATTGTAGAAGTGGAGAAGATAGTGGAGAAAATCGTCGAAGTCCCAGTGGATAAGTTGGTCGAAGTAGAGAAAGTAGTGGAGAAGATAGTCGAAGTCCCAGTAGATAAAATCGTTGAAGTAGAGAAAATCGTTGAAGTTGAGAAGATTGTAGAAGTACCAGTCGATCGTGTGGTAGAAGTCGAAAAGATAGTGGAAGTGGAGAAAATGGTCGAGAAGATAGTGGAAGTACCAGTTGACCGTATTGTAGAAGTGGAGAAGATAGTGGAGAAAATCGTCGAAGTCCCAGTGGATAAGTTGGTCGAAGTAGAGAAAGTAGTGGAGAAGATAGTCGAAGTCCCAGTAGATAAAATCGTTGAAGTAGAGAAAATCGTTGAAGTTGAGAAGATTGTAGAAGTACCAGTCGATCGTGTGGTAGAAGTCGAAAAGATAGTGGAAGTGGAGAAAATCGTTGAAAAGGTAGTCGAAGTCCCAGTTGATCGTATCGTGGAAGTGGAGAAGATTGTCGAAAAGATTGTCGAAAGACCTGTTGATCGGGTCATTGAAGTCGAAAAGATCGTTGAGAAGATAGTCGAAGTCCCAGTGGATAGAATAGTGGAGAAGGTAGTGGAAGTGGAGAAAATCGTTGAAAAGATAGTCGAAGTCCCAGTGGATAGAATCGTCGAGAAGGTTGTTGAGGTTCAAGTGCCAATGGCCATGGCCTCCAATGGAGTGAATGGCAAAGTAGAGGTGGAAGACGAGATGGTCGAAATGGAGTCAGTAAAAATTACTCCAGATGATTTTCGCAAGATTGAAGGGGTTGGGCCCAAAATTGATGAATTATTAAAAAATGCGGGATTGTTGACGTTTAAGCAATTGTCTGAGACCAAGCCAGAAAGAATTAGTGAAATCTTATCTGCAGCGGGCAGTCGATTTAGTTTTCATGATCCATCCACATGGCCCAAACAGGCAAAAATGGCTGCTGATGGCGAATGGGAAATGCTGAAAGAGTATCAAGATTACTTGGATGGTGGCAAAGATAAAGGCTAGTAGTCTTTAATAGATATTGAAGAAGGAATGCCTAGAGATAGGCATTCCTTTTTATTTTAGGAAGTAGGGCTGGATGTACTCGAAGTACGATGGTGCCCTATTTGAATGTGCGCTGATGCTTCCTATATGATGTCAAGCAGACTGATGATTTAGGAGCAGAGAGAAAAATAACCTAATGATGACAAAAGTCACCAGATGGTGTTAGAATAAAAAAGAAAGAAAAAACTCAATTATCTAAAAAATAATTATATATTTGCGCCAGATTTTAGGTTTAACTACTTGAAAATCATCTATCTACTAACTGATTACTTGAGAAACACGGTTGCTATTTAGATTAATTCTAAATAGTTTTATTGTTAACGACATGTTTGTTAACAATAATTTGTGTGCGTACATTTGCACTTCGTTTTCAGAATGTTTGAATAAATTGATTCAGATGAATAAAAAAATACTCGGCTCCTTATTGATATTTTTGATGGCCACGCTGACAATCTTTGCCCAAGATATGGACAAGGGGAAGCAGTTATTTAAGGATAATTGTGCTTCGTGTCACTCCAAAAATATGAAAGATAAACTAGTCGGTCCAGGACTAGGAGGAGTGCAAGAACGTTGGGCAGATTATCCCAAAGAAGATCTTTACTCATGGATTCGCAATTCAACGGCGTTGATTGAATCTGGACACAAAAGAGCCAATGAAGTATGGGGAGAGTTTAAGCCATTGCCAATGACGCCATTTCCTAATCTTAAAGATGAGGAGATTGCGGATATTCTAGCGTACGTAGAGGGTGTGGATAAGGGCACTTATGGCAAGAAAAAAGCAACAGCAGGTGGCGGTGGTGCTGCTCTACCCGCTAATTATGCTCAAGGAAAACAAATCTTTAAGGATAATTGCGCTTCTTGTCACGCTAAGAATATGAAGGACAAGCTAGTCGGTCCTGGTCTAGGCGGAGCAGAAGAGCGTTGGGGAGATTATCCCAAAGAAGACCTTTACTCTTGGGTACGTAATTCTACGGCATTGATTGAGTCTGGTCACAAGCGGGCCAATGAAGTATGGAGCGAGTTTAAGCCACTACCGATGACCCCTTTTCCTAACCTAAAGGATGATGAGTTAGCAGCGGTGTTTAGTTATATAGATGCTGTTTATACGGGCAAAGATGCCAAGCCAGCAGCTACGGATACGGCGGCTACGGAGAATACAGTGACTAAATCAAAAGAGACTAAAAGAAGTACTTGGCCGTATCTTCTTTTATTCGGGTTGTTAGCTCTTTTAGGTGCATTCTTGTGGCAGCGTGGTACAAAATTAGAATATGACGCAGCAATCGCACGTGGAGAAGAGCCTATTGGTAAGCCCAAGTCTTTCTTGGGAACTTTGTTTGGTGAGCCTGTTCGTGGATTTATCCTGTTTGCGGTGACAGTAGGTATTACTTTTATCGCAGCAGATTACGCCATAGGATATGGTCGACAGGATGGTTACCAACCCGACCAACCCATTAAATTTTCGCATAAGACACACGCTGGAGACAACAAAATTGATTGTCAATTTTGCCACGATGGCGCACGTCGGAGCAGACATTCTAACATTCCGGAAGGAAGTACTTGTATCAAGTGTCACGCCGCCATTACCAAAGGGTCTAAATATGGTACCGCAGAACTGACCAAGATTTATGCTTCTTTAGGTTGGAACCCAAATACGGGAAAGTATATTCCTAACTACAATAGCTTATCCCAAGAGCAAGTAAAAGGTATCTTCACCAAGTGGATTAGAAATAAAAACTCTGATGCGAAAGACCTTGATAACTTGGTCGGTACGCAGTGGGAAGGGGTGGTTACGTCTTTGACTAATCCTACCAAACCGAAGGTGCAAGGTCCAGTAGAATGGACAAGAATTCATGCTTTGCCTGATCATGTATATTACAATCACTCTCAACACGTAAACGTGGCGGGATTAGAGTGTCAAACTTGTCATGGTAAAGTCGAAGAGATGGATGTTGTGCGCCAAGTTTCTCCATTATCTATGGGGTGGTGTATTAACTGTCACCGACAAACTCCAGTGAAGTTTAAAGACAATAAATATTACCAAGAGCAATTTCCTTGGCATAAAAAACAGATGGAAGACGGTACCATTGATAAAGTTACTGTCGGTGATTTAGGTGGCTTGGAATGCCAAAAGTGTCACTATTAATTTAAAAATAATTTTTACTTTCCGAAAGAGAAATTTTCATGAAGGATAAGAAAAAACAGTATTGGATAGGAACAGACGAGCTGAATAATGCACCTGAGTTCATTAAGGAAGCTAGTTATGAGTATCACGACGAGCCTTTGCTAAATATAGCAGAAGACGAAAAAACGTTTAGCCTAAAAACGAATAGAAGAGACTTTCTAAAGTTTTTAGGATTTGGTTTAGGTGCGGCCACCGTGGCTGCAGGATGTGATATTCCCGTCAAAAAAGCAATTCCTTATGTTGTAAAACCGGAGACCATTGTTCCAGGTATCGCAACCTATTACGCATCTTCTTTTGTACATGGTGGAGACTATTGTCCCATTTTAGTGAAAACTAGAGAAGGTCGCCCAATCAAAATTGAAGGAAATTCATTGTCACCTATCGTAAAAGGGGGGACAAGTGCGAGAGCCCAAGCTTATGTCTTGGATTTGTACGATGTCAATCGTTTGCAAAATCCAGGTAAAGTAGGCGCAGAAGGTATTCCTGCCCCAAGCGATTGGGCCAGCATAGATAGTGCGGCCAAGTCTGCTTTCGCCAATGGGAATATTCGTATCTTGACGAATACCGTGATGAGTCCAATGACAAAAGCAGCGATTGCAGAGTTTGTGGCCAAATATCCTGGTACTCAAGTAGTTACGATTGATCCTGTTTCTTCATCGGCTTTATTGCAAGCAAATGAAGCTACTTTTGGAAGTCGTTTTGTGCCAGGTTATCGCTTTGACAAGGCAGACGTAATCGTCAGTTTTGGAGCGGATTTCTTGGGGACTTGGATTTCTCCTACCGAATATGCTAGGCAGTATGTTAGCAATCGTAAGGCTTCCGCTAAAAATAAACACATGTCTTGGCATGTCCAAGTAGAATCGCGTATGTCTTTGACGGGCTCCAATGCGGACAACCGTATTATGGTAAAGCCTTCAGAGCAAGGTGCCTCTATCGCTACACTTTACAATCTCCTTGCGGGAAAAGCAGGTGGCGCAAAAATTTCTGCTCCACATCCTAATGAAAAAGCGTCCGCAGCTTTGGCGAAAGTCGCTACTAAATTGTGGGCAAATCGTGGAAAGTCTTTGATTGTGAGTAACTCCAATAATAAGGCAGAGCAAATCTTAGTCAATGCCATGAATAATATGTTGGGCAACTATGGCTCAACGATTGACTTGACGGTTACTTCTAATCAGCGTCAAGGTAATGATGCAGATTTTAAGCAATTGGTTACGGATATGAACGCAGGGCGTGTTCATTCACTGATTGTGATGGATGCCAATCCAGCCTTTACTCGTCCTAATGCGGCTCAGTTCCTTGCGGGAATGAAAAAAGTGAAGTTTAAAGTAGCTTTAGGCACGCACATTAATGAAACCGCTGCCGCTTGCGATTTTGTCGCACCAGATCACCACGGATTAGAATCTTGGGGCGATGTGGAAGCAAAGCGTGGACAGTATAGTTTTATTCAGCCAACAATTGCTCCATTATTTAATACACGTCAAAAAGAAGCTTCTTTATTGACTTGGGCAAGTAGTCCTAATTATAATGCTTCTTCGGAGCAGCCAATGCTTGATTATTTGCAAGCACAATGGCGGGCAAAATTAAATGCCAATGGATCTTTCCAAGCTCAATGGGACAAGATGGTTCATGACGGTGTTTATACCGTAATATACGAAACAAAAGAAGATACTAGCTTTAATTTTGACCCCGCAATGGCCTCGGGAAAGGTGACCAAGCCAGGTGCTGGAATGGAAATCGCCTTTTTTGAAGATTTTAGAGTCGGAGCAGGCGAATATGCTAATAATCCTTGGTTGATTGAATTGCCTGATGCGGTTTCTCGAACTTCTTGGGGCAATTACCTAGCGCTCCCTATTGAATGGGATGGTGGTAATGATTTTACGACAATACACGGGTTGAATCCAGAAGAATTTAAAGGATGGGCCGATAAAGTTAGTTTGACGGTTGGCGGAAGTGCGAAGGAAGTACCCGTTATTCGTCAGTTTGGACAAATGAAAGATACTGTTTCCTTATCTCTTGGCTATGGACGGACCGTAGTCGGCGAAGCGGGTAGAGGGGTAGGAGTGGATGTAAATCCTTGGTTGTCAACCGATGCCGATGGTAATGTGCAGTATTTTGCGTCAGCAGTGGAAGTATCTCCTAAGGTTGGTAAAGATGAACATTTTTCTTGTGTGCAGTACCACCATACTTTGGGGGTTACTGGCGAAGATAAATCGGGTAAAGAGATTAATGTAGATGAAAAGACATTGATGACTTTAGGTGCGGGTATGCAAGGTGGCTTGGTCGATCGTTCGGTGATGTATCAAACCAATGTCAGAGAGATGGATGAGTTTTTGGAGGAGTTGAAAGAAAAGCGGGCAGAAGCGCAAGAGTTGAATTCTAAGTCGCTTTATCCAGTGGCAGAGTATCAAGAACAGCGCTACGGTGAAGGACACCACTGGGGGATGCATATTGACATGAATGCTTGTATCGGATGCGGTGCTTGTGCGGTGGCGTGTATGGCAGAAAATAATGTTCCTGTAGTTGGGAAGAAAGAAGTTTCGCGTCACCACGAAATGACTTGGTTGAGAATTGACCGTTATTTCTATGGAGATTATGAAAATCCAAATGCGGTCTATCAACCTATGATGTGTCAGCATTGTGATAATGCCCCTTGTGAAAACGTATGCCCTGTAAATGCGACCAACCATAGCTCAGAAGGATTGAACCAGATGGCTTATAACCGTTGTGTCGGAACTAGATATTGTGCAAACAACTGCCCTTTCAAAGTGCGTCGTTTTAACTGGATGGATTATACTACGGCGGATTTATTTACGGGCAATCAAGTGTTGTTGAACGGGGAGAGTCTTCCTTATGAAGCAGATAACTTGACTAGAATGGTCTTGAACCCAGATGTGACCGTAAGAGTACGCGGAGTGATTGAGAAGTGTAGTTTCTGCGTACAACGTTTACAAGAAGGTAAGTTGGTGGCTAAAAAAGAACAGCGTCGTTTGAGAGATAGCGATGTAAAATCTGCTTGCCAGACGGCTTGTCCTACAGAAGCTATCGTGATGGGAGACTTAAACAATAAAGACGGAGAGATGAATAAACGCCGTCAGAATAGTTTGAATTACATCGCCTTAGAAGAAGTGGACGTCGCTTCGTCTGTTATGTACCAAACAAGAGTGAATAATAGAGATGAAAGCTTGGACGCTTAATCTCCTTTTTGTGCAAATATATTTTTTGCGAAAGCAAATGATCATAAAACATTGAATAAATGTCATCACACGTATCATCAATAAGAGAGCCGCTGGTATTTGGTAATAAATCTTACCATAATATCACGGAAGACTTAGTGGGTCCAACGGAAAAAACCCCAGGTAAGCTATGGTTAGCCATGTTTATCCTTGCTATTGCGGTATTATCTATGGGCGTTTATGCGGTTACTTATACTGTTTACTATGGTATTGGCGCATGGAACTTGAATAGAACCATAGGCTGGGGATGGGATATTACCAACTTTGTATGGTGGATTGGTATTGGACACGCTGGTACCTTAATTTCGGCAATTTTGCTGTTATTTAGACAACGTTGGCGTACAGGAGTAAATAGAGCGGCAGAAGCAATGACCATTTTTGCGGTTATGTGTGCGGCGATGTTTCCATTAATACACGTAGGACGGGCGTGGGATGTATTTTTCTTTTTCCCCTATCCAAATACACGTGGACCTTTGTGGCCAAACTTTGTATCCCCATTATTGTGGGATGTATTTGCGATTAGTACTTATTTTACCATTTCTGTATTGTTTTGGTACACAGGCTTAGTACCTGATTTTGCGACCATTAGAGATAGAGCGACAGGCTTGCGCAAAAAAATATATAGTGCCTTATCCTTTGGCTGGAAAGGCTCCGCAAAGAACTGGCAGCGTTTTGAATCTGTTTCTTTAGTTTTAGCAGGTTTGGCGACGCCATTGGTACTATCTGTACATACGATCGTATCTTTTGACTTTGCTACATCGGTGATTCCAGGATGGCATACGACGATTTTCCCACCTTACTTTGTTGCAGGTGCGGTATTTTCTGGATTTGCGATGGTATTGACGTTGATGCTCATTACTCGTAAGATTTTGCATCTTGAGGACTACATTACGGTTAACCATATTGAGTCCATGAACAAAGTCATTTTGGTGACAGGTTCGATTGTCGGTGTGGCATATATTACGGAGTTGGCGATTGCTTGGTATTCTGGATATGTCTATGAGCAGTTTGCCTTTCTAAATAGAGCGAAAGGTATTTATTGGTGGTCTTATTTTGGTATGATGTTTAATAATGTAGTGATACCACAGTTTTTCTGGAGTAAAAAAATACGAACAAATGTCACTTGGACTTTCTTCCTGTCTATTTTGATTAATGTCGGTATGTGGTTTGAGCGTTTTGTGATTATTTCGACATCTATTGCACGGGATTATTTGCCATCGTCATGGAGTTATTATGTACCTACTGGTATTGAGGTAATGATTTATATTGGTACTTTTGGTTTGTTTTTTACTTTGTTCTTAGGGTTTACACGAGTAGCCCCTGTAGTAGCGATTGCAGAAGTAAAGAGCATCTTGAAAGAATATGGAGATCAATACCTTGACAAGACACAAGAAAACATCTAAAAATAAAAACTTAATCTAACAGATAATGAAGACTAAGAAAAATATATTGTTTGGGCTTTACGATGATGAGCAAGA
>CAYTLX010000058.1:0-8763 GCA_964438645.1 uncultured Saprospiraceae bacterium
AACAGCTATAAAAGTGAATTATCTGAATTTGAAGCACCACAAATCATTAATACTCTATTCAATGATTCAACAAAATCGATTCCTTATCATGCAGAGTTTGTCACAGATGTATTTCCATTTTTCGTGGGAAAATTTAAGTTTCAAAAAAAAATTGATATAAATCCGGAAAAAAGAGATACGACAATTTACAGAGATTTTATTGAAGAGTACTCCCATAGAAGATTAACTGACAGTATAGATATCAATGGACTTGAACTGATTGTTGATTATAATAATACTGTTAGATACAATAGGCATTACCAATTTGACGCTACTTTATATGAACATTACCCTGTCTACTTCGTCAATTCAACCAAAACGGATAAAGTGTTTTACGGAAAAGACAATTACGTTTTTGGAATTCAAGAAGCTGTGGACAATGAGAAGTATGGCAAATGGCGACCTATCGAAGGAAGAGGTTTCGATTTTTGCGGAAATGGAAGATGGGGACTAATTATTCATCCTCAGGAATTCATTTTGGTCCTAATGAGAAAATATGAAGGAGATTATGAAACTGATATGAGGGTTAGATTTGAAGTAGGTGAAAATATCTTTGTTAGTCGACCTTTTAAGGGAACTCTGAATGAAAGCCAATTCTCTATACAAGACAGTTCTTACCTTGAGCAAAGATTGCAGGAAACAGATGGTAAGGCAGCAACTTGGCTATTCTATGGAGCGGTTCCGAAAGAAGAAGAATGGGCAGTAAAAACATTTTAAAAAAGAAAAACAGCTTACAATAATATGTAAAAATGCATTAAAACGCATTTTACCTTAAACGTCAGCCAAAAACTAACCGAAAAAATGAGAAAAAACGGATTAATAGATGATAAAAAGAACTAATAGTAAAGGAATTTCAAACTGTACTGTAGTGTCCCCAAAAAATAAGACAACGACTCAAGACAAATAAACCTAAGAAGTGAAGAGACCCAAATTCACATCAAAATAATCTGCAAAACCTTAAAAGAACGGCACAACCTAAACAAAAAGTAGCGCTAACAGGAAACTGCTGAAATCACGCATGTGTTCATCCAAGTAGTTGATTTAGAACGCTTTATCCTATATCCGAGCATTAAAAAAAGATAAAAAGTTGTAAATCAATGGTTCGGTAAAAAATATTGCCACAAACAGAATTTTATCACGTGACTATCATTTGCTATTCAAAAACGAAACAGACCAGTATATTGTGCTCCCGAAGCTCTGAAGTGTCCCTATTTTAGGTGGATAAAGGAAGCTAGTCCGCCCCCAACCGTATCCCATAGTGCAACTATCCCCTACGTCCGCTATATTTGCACTTATGAAAATCCAACCTTCCAAATATCTGTGGCTGACCTTTAGTGTTTTTTTGATTTCGCTTGTATTGGGCTGTAAAGAAGAAAAGGCTTTTTCCCTGACGAAAAATGATTTGAAGATGGTCGATGTATTGATGGATGTATATACCGTCGATGCAGCTATACGGGAATATAGAGACCTAATTGTCAAGGATAGCTTGAAAAAAGCATATTTTGACCAAATTTATCAAATTCATCAGGTCGATAAAGAGTGGTTAGATGCTCAAAGGGCGCGCCTAGAATCCGATCCTGTACGAATGGACTCGGTTTATACACGGGCTTTATCCGCCGTTGAATTGATCAAAGCCAAAGGACGAGCCAAGTAGAATGCTTGCGTTTTTCGGAGATAGCCCTTATCTTTGTGGTTCTTCCCCTAAATTTTGTTGTAAATTCCCTAAATAGCAGCGCTATTTGTAGTGTTATGCTACGAACAACAACACGAACAAACAACAAACAGACCATGAACAACATTATTTTAACGCTCTTTTCTCAAATCTTGAGAAAAAAGGGAAAGCTATTGCTTGCCATTATTTTAGGATTTCCCTATTTTCTTTTTGGGCAACTTTCTGTCGATACCGACAATCTTTACCATCGTTATCAAGTGGGAGAGACCATCACCTACCAAGTGACTTCTTCAACGGGGGGCGCTGTCGATTACATCATAAATAAAGACCCTTTGTTACCCGCTCTTTCTCAAGGTACTATTACCGTAAGTGCTACTGGAACAACCGAAATCCAATTTACGCCCACCGAGCCGGGTAATTATTTCTGTATTGTTACTATGGGCGCCGAAACAGCTAGTACCGTAGCTGTATCGGATATGCGTGGGCTTACACCCATAGCGCTTGCTCCAGCAGATTTTGATACTTATTGGGCGGGGATGCGCACAAAACTTGATGCGGTGCCTATAGATGCACAAGTCGTTTTGGATACCAATGTTAATTATCAATCTGTTTATTCTGAGACTTATAAAATTAGTTTAGGAAGTATAGATGGGCATCGTGCTTATGCTTATATGACGGTTCCTTCTACTTCTGGGCAATTTACGGGGCTGATAAAATTCCCAGCCTTTGGTAATTCTGATGCCGCCCAGCCTGATTTGCCGATGTCCGAAAGGCTTGGCGCCATTGTGATCTCTTTGAGCATCCATAATTCACCCGTAGATATTAATTTACCCACCAACCAGACTTATGTTCCGGACATAACGACCACGGATACAGTCTATTATCAATGGGCTATCGCCGCAGGGATGAGAGCCATTGATTATTTGGAGACCCGTTCTGATTTTGATAATGTTCATATTGGGGTATATGGAGTGAGTCAAGGAGCAGGCTTGGCGATGTTGTTGGCAGGCGTGGATAGCCGGGTAGATTTAGTGGCGGTCAGTAACCCCATCTTAAGTCAGCATGATGGTTTGAAATATGGCGAGCCAAGTGGTTTCCCAAAATACATCAGAAATTACTTAAATGATTCCGCAAAGGTCGCTCAAATACTGAATGCTGCAAAGTACTATGACGATGTTTTTGCAGCACAGCGATTTTCAGGCCCTGTGTTAGCTACGGTAAGCCTAAAAGACGAAGTCACACCCGCTGAGTGCACCTATGTCTCACTAAACCAGTTGGACGGAAAAGTCGTTCATTTGCACAATTTGGAAGGATTTCACAATGACAATCCACCTGAGTATTGGGACGGTAAATTTGACATGATTCGACGGTATTTTCCGACTAACTACTCATGGCCCAATGCTCAATATCATGTCAATGAAATCGGATATGAAGCCAACGCAGGCAATAATCAAACAAGTACAAGCCTTCAAGCTGTTTTGTCGGGTACGATTGATGATAATGGTACGACTAATCCGCCTAATATCCCAGTCCATTGGGAGTTGGTCTCTGGGCCTGGAACGGTTACTTTTTCTAGTCCAACATCCCATGTCACCACGGCAACTTTTAGCCAGTCAGGGATTTATAATCTACGCTTTGTCGGGGAAGAGATCTCTAATCTCACCACACAGTCCAAGTACCTTTCTATCGAAGATATGGTCTCGCTAAATATTTGTCCCGATAATAATTGCACACCATTGCCCGTAGAAATGACTGATTTTGATGTGAGAAAGTATGCAGATGATGTGCGTTTAACTTGGCAGACATTGTCTGAAAATGACAATAGTGGTTTTAAAGTGATGAGAAGTAAAGATGCCAGAAATTGGGAAGAAATACACTTCCTAAAGGGAGCAGGAATGGCCTCAACTAAAAGGAACTATTCTATGCTTGATGATCGCCCAATGGACGGTATAAACTACTATCAGCTGATTCAATTAGATTTTGATGGGCAAGAGACCTTTTCAGAAATTAAGAGTGTCACTTTCGTGAAAAAAGGAATAAATCCTGTTGTATATCCTAATCCTGCCACAAAAATGCTCCATTTTTCGGGATTAGGTAAGGAATCTTTGATGTTAAACGTATTAAATCAGCAGGGACAAACGATCTTAGTGCAAGATGTGGATAATAGTGATGTTTTGAATGTATCTGAATTGGCAGTTGGAAGCTATTTTTTCCGTTTCTCAGATGGGCAAAAAACTTATTTCCGCAAGGTTTCTATCATGCAATAAGATGTTTGTGGGCAATGTATTATAAAATAATATAATACCTTGCTCAATCGACTAAGTAAATTCCCTTAGTTTTACTGGTGATGTTATGAGATATTGCCCCATTGTTGTAGTTTTACCCTGCAAATTTTACGTATCATGTCTAAGTCTTTAGATGTGGGTCAATTTTAAAAAAACACAATGAAATATTTTTCACTGTCTAGATTTTTTGCGCTCTTATTGGTTTTATGCTCAACTAGCCTAGTTGCACAGATTACTATAACGATGAATCACCCTGATGGTAATTATACGGTAGGGGAGACTGTCCACTTTCAAGTACATTCGACGGTATCTACAACAGCCACTTATACCATTAATCGGGGTAAATATACGGATGCCTTATCAACAGGCTCCGTGCAGTTAAATGCTGGAGCAACCACCAACGTTACCATTGTAGGGACGGAGCCCGAAAATTTACATTTTAGTATTTCTGCGGGGTGGACTGGTGGCATCGCTACCGCCATGGTCGGGGTTGATCAAATGGTTCGATTTGATACCGAACCCAGTGATTTTGATGCATTTTGGAATGGAGTCAAAGGACAATTAGCGGCTGTACCGATGAATGCCCAAGTTATCCCATACAACAGTACCACTTATTCGACGTCCTACACCGTAAGTTTGGGCAATATTGACGGACGTAAAGTCTATGGGATGTTGACCGTACCCAAAGGAACAGGGCCCTATCCTGTAGTGCTAAAAATGCCACCTTATGGTAGCTTCCCGATTCCACCCGAAGTGCAATTTGCCGAAAGGACTAATGCCATTACCTTAGCGATTACCATACATAATGCGCCTGTGAATCAGACAGATCCTAACGCATATAGCCCTAATGATGCAACCGATAAAGATTTAATCTACCACAAGCATTCTGTTACGGCAGGCATCAGAGCGTTGGATTATTTGACATCTCGGCCTGATTTTAATGGTACGGATGTCGTCGTAACAGGCGTCAGTCAAGGCGCTGGACTAGGTACTTTAGTGGCAGGCTTAGATAGCCGCGTGAATTTATTATTGATTGGAACACCGACAATGGGCAGCCATGCAGGGATGTTGAACAGTCACCCAAGCGGCTTTCCTTTTTATTTAAATGTGCCTTTGCAAGTGGGCAACCAGCAAGAAATCAATGCCGTTGCGCAAGCCGTAAGGTATTACGAACTAGCGAGCGCAGCCAAGCGTTTTCATGGAAAAGTCTTTCTTTTAACCAGCTATAATGACCAAGTAACCATTCCCGAAACCCAATTTATTGCATCTAATTTATTTGATGGACCCAAAGTCATTTTACACAATATCCCTGGAGGCCATGACAATCGCCCGACTCAATACCTTTTTGGACGGTTTGATTATTTAAGGAGATATTTTGCGGCTTCTAACAATCCGCCATTCCCTTGGTCGGGGACAGGCAAAGGGTATATGGCCAACGCTGGTGTGGACAAGACCGCATCAGTGGGTGTGCCCGTTTCGTTGACAGGAACCATAGAAAAAAACACCACGGTTAATCCCAATATCCCCGTATCTTGGCGTAAGATTTCAGGGCCAGGAAGTGTTAGTTTTACAGCGCCCAACGCTTATACAACCCAAGCTAATTTTAGCCAAAATGGTACTTATATCCTTGAGTTTAGGGGCAAAGACACGGAATTATTAGCCAGTGATAAATTATTTTACACAATCTCCGATAGAGTAGTGGTCACGGTGGGTGGCGGCTCAGGTAACCCCGCACCCACAGTAGTTTTGTCCACACCTTCGACCAATGTAAATGGCTCTTTTCCAGTAACGGCAACTTTTAGCGAAAGCGTAACAGGATTGAGCTTGTCCGATTTTACGGTGACCAATGGCAGTCTTAGTAATTTGTCAGGCTCTGGGAGTACTTATAACTTTACAGTAACACCCGCTAATGTTGGTACCGTGACGATGGTATTACCTTCCGGAAAAGTAGTGGATGCGACCAATCAGGGGAATAGCGCATCGAATACACTTACTGTTCAGTACTCGGTCATTCAAAACCAAAATATAGATTTAGCCTTAGATTTGGTGGCGGATAATACCACTGTGCCCTTGTATGCTCCAGTACATTTCACTTTGACATTGACCAATTCAGGGGCAAGCACCGCCCATAATATCAGTGTAGATTTTAAATTGCCGCAAGGCTTTGGACTAACTTCTTCCTTTGCTAATGTAGGTCAGTACAATTCTTGGACAGGAGTTTGGACTTTGGGACAGTTGGCTGCTGGGGCATCTGCTACCGTTCAAGTGGCGGCGAATCTAAACACGGCCAATCCACCTGCTTTTTTTGCGCAAGTAACTGCCGCCCAAGAAAATGATGTCGATTCATCCCCTAATAACAATGCAGGGCCAGTACCTTCAGAAGATGATGAAGCGGCGGTGACGGTATCCAGTGGGACTGCACCAGGCACAAATCCAACGGTCATACTTTCTACTCCAGCGAATACGGTAACAGGCTCATTTGTCGTTACAGCAAAATTTTCCGAAGCAGTCATAGGCTTGTCAAGTAGTGACTTTGTGGTAGTCAATGGGGCGGCTGGACAGTTTAGCGGAAGCGGAGATACTTATCAGGTAACCATTACACCATCTGCATCTGGAAGCGTAACCGTTAAATTGCCTGCAAATAAGGCATCAGCAGCTTCGGGCAGCTTAGGAAATTTGGCTTCTAATACTTTGACCGTACAATATGCTGCTACTCCTTCAGGGGTTTATTGCTCTGCAAATGGAACCCCTTGGAATGATTGGATTAAACGCGTAAAAATTGGCAGTATCGACAAATATTCTAACAAAGAAGGCTATGGGGATTTTACCAATTTGAGCACAGATTTGCCGCAAGGCTCTAATCAAGAGCTGACGATTGGCTATGGTCATGGGTATTGGATATATAATCAAAACTATCGTGTTTGGATAGATTTTAACCATGATAATGATTTTGATGATGCGGGTGAAATGGTCTTAGATGTGTCGGTTTTTGCGGGTGCTAATGGCACAAATCCCCCGGATTTAGTGAATACCATTCAAATCCCTAATAATGCGCCAATTGGGCAAACTAGAATGAGAGTGGCACTTAATAGAAATGCTAGCCCGACGCCTTGCGGAAATGGCGGATTGGGCGAGTACGAAGATTATACCGTAAATATTACTGCTGGCGGTGGTACAACAAACCCAGGTGCGTATTGCAACAGTGCTTCTACACCATGGAATGATTGGATTGCTAGGGTGCAATTAAATAGTATTGATAACCCTTCAAGCAAAGAAGGATATGGGGACTTTACCAACCTAGTGACAGATGTCGCTAAGAACCAAAATACCAATATTACCATCACTTTGGGGCATGGTTACTTCATTTATAATGAATATTATCGGGTTTGGGTGGATCTCAACCAAGATGGAGATTTTGATGATGCCAACGAAATGATCTTGAGTAAAATGGTGTCTGCGGGTGCCAATGGCTCTAATCCCGCTCCTTTGGTACAATCTTTTAACCTTCCGAATTATACTTTACTAGGTACAACCAGAATGAGAGTGAGTATGCGTAGAGATGGCTTCGGAACTCCTTGCAACCAAGGGGGAAATGGCGAAGTAGAAGATTATACAATTAATGTGACGGGAGGGGGCACTAGTCCAACAAACTATTGCACATCCACAGCGACTCCTTGGAACGATTGGATTCAAAGAGTCCAATTAGGCAGTATTGATAAATCTTCTAGCAAGGAAGGATACGCTGACTTTACCGATAATTCGACCAATCTATCCAAAGGCATCCCTAGTCAGATTTCTATTAGCTTAGGGCATGGATATTGGATTTATGATGAAACTTATAATGTTTGGATTGATTTTAATCATGATGGTGATTTTGATGACAATGGCGAGTTGGTTATGTCGCAGATGGTGGCTTCTACTGGAAACAATACCAATCCACCACCAGTAATCGGGTCTATCTTAGTACCGAATAGTGCCTTGAATGGACAAACCAGAATGCGTATTTCTATGCGTCGGGGCAGTAAGTCGTTTAACTCTTGTGACGCAAGTGGTTTTGGGGAGACGGAAGATTATTCGATCAATATTCTGAATGCAAGCAACAAGCAAATATATTCCAACCTTTTGGATTTTAATGCGACCGAGTACATGGCAGGGGTGATGACGGATTGGGTGGTGGATAATGCTGCCACTACAGATTATTTTATTCTCCAGAAATACGAAAATGAAAAGTTTGTGGAAATTGG
Organism: uncultured Saprospiraceae bacterium; assembly: GCA_964438645.1. GTDB lineage: Bacteria > Bacteroidota > Bacteroidia > Chitinophagales > Saprospiraceae > HyVt-613. The sequence goes on from CAYTLX010000058.1 coordinate 8,241, forward strand.
CCAATTTGAATATGAAATCGGACACAATCAGTTTCAATTTTGGGATGCAAACGCATCAGAAGGCATGAATTATTATCGTTTAGAAATGGTCGATTTGGATGGAGAAAAACATCTTTCTTCGATTAAGACTGTCCAAATTCTAGCCCAATCAGCGGTAGATGAGCAAGTAATCTTATTTCCGACGATTTCCAACGGTTATTTTAAGTTAAATATGAGTGATTTTCAAGGCCTTGCGGCAAAAATTGACTTAATCAATACCACTGGGCAAATCGTAAAATCTTGGAAATACAATGCCCTCCAGCAAAACCTAGTGTCTTTCGATATTTCTGGAAAGAAACAAGGCATGTACTTCGTAAATATTCAGGTAGAAGGCAAAACCCCTTTTGTAGAAAAAGTAATCCTTAAAGAGTAGTAACTCAACCAGCAAAGTCCGCAGGACAAGCACTCAACCAGAGAGCAAAGCGAACGCTCAACCAGAGAGCGAAGCGAACGACTCAACCAACGAGCGAAGCGAGTGACTCAA
>CAYTLX010000059.1:0-8753 GCA_964438645.1 uncultured Saprospiraceae bacterium
TTTTTGAATAGCAAACTGATAGGCGATGCAAAAAATCGAACTGCAAAGTTTATTTACCGAACCATTGAGAAATAACAGTATTAGCCTTGCATCTTGGAATTATTCAACGTATCTTTGCGTTATAAAACGAAAAAAGTCGTTGAATAATGAAAAAATTAACACAAGTAGAAGAAGACATCATGAATCGTATTTGGGAACTAGGCCCTTGTACGGTTAGTATGCTGATTGAGCAACTTGCTCCACCCAAGCCACCACATAGCACGGTGTCATCTGTATTCCGAATTTTGGAAAAGAAAGGTTTCCTGTCTCACAAGGCTTATGGTCGAACGTATGAATATCATCCAATTATCACCAAGGAAGATTATTCAGGTAGAAATATTAAGGATATTGTCAAGAATTATTTTCAAGGCTCTGCCCAAAATTTAGTATCTTTTTTGGTCAAAGATAATTCACTTTCGCAAGAAGAATTGCAGGAGTTAATAAAAAAATTGGATGATCATGATAGCTAGTAATATTTATCTGATACAAGTGGCATTGACTTGGGGATTATTGTATGGGTTTTACTTGCTCTTTTTGGGTAATGAGACTTTTTTTAAGACCAATAGATTTTACCTTTTAGGGGCTTTAGTTGTGGGTTTAATCTTGCCATTTATTCAGACAATCATGCAGCAAGCTGAAGTTGGAATGCAAGTAATTCAACTACCTACGGTCACCATCACTAATCAAGAATTAGTACTTCCTGAAAGTGAAAAAAATGTTAGTGAATTTAGTGTAAGCTATTGGTTGTTAGTTGTTTATTGGATTGGTTTTGGGGTGATGGCTTTACGTTTCATGAGAGATGTGGTTGGAGTTGTCTGGCTGATTCGCTCCAATAGAAAAGAAAAAGTAGATGGGTTAACCATTATTCAAATTGAGCGAGATATGGCTCCTTTTTCCTTTTTTAATTATCTATTTGTTTTTGATAGAGACCACTTTTCACAGGAAGAATGGAGACAGGTTTTACTGCATGAAAAAACTCATATTGACCAATTACACTCCTTAGATATTCTTTTTACGGAAGTATTAAAAATTATTTTTTGGTGGAATCCATTAGTCTATTTGTATCAACGTGCTTTACGAGAAGTCCACGAATACGAAGCGGATTATGCCGTCAAAAAAGAAGAAAATATTAAACAATATGGACTATTGTTGATGAAGCAATCTTTATCCGGAAATCAGGTTGCTGTCGCAAATTCATTTATTAATTCACAGCTTAAAAAACGAATCGTTATGATGACTAAAAAGCGTTCAAATTCATTGGCAAAATTAAAATATGCTTGGAGCTTGCCACTCTTACTCTTACTTTTCTTTGTTTCTTTTGGTAATCACGTGCTTGCGCAAAGTGAAGTTCCTAAAGTAGCCTTTGAGTCTATGGATACCTTATTTACGGTGGATCCTAATACCTATGAAGAAACGATGGATGTCGTTAAATCTGTATGGTATGAAAATCATGACCTAGATAAAATAGCGATTCTTAGGGGGTGTGAGACAAAAGGAGATTTAGAAGCACAAAAGAAATGTTCTAATAATAAGTTGTTGACAAAATTATACGCCAATGTGAAGTATCCGCAAGAAGCACGATTAACTGGAATGGAAGGCACAGCTGTTATTAAAATATTGATTATAGATGACGGTAGTAGTATTTTTGAAGTATTAAAGGATCCTGGTTTTGGTATGGGTGCTGAAGTAGTCAGAGCCCTTCAGGCGGCCGATTTAGATTGGAGACCAGCAGAAATTGCTGGGAAAAAAGTCAATGTTGAATTTATCCTTCCTGTTAAATTTATGCTGGAAGGTGGTGATAGTCAGTCAATAGTTGATGATAAAAATACTCCATTCCATAATATAGAAACCAATTATGCATCTGGTGATTTACGGGTTGATTTTAAATATGAAGATGGTGATGATGAGCATATAAAAATGACGGTTTATGATCTGACGGGGCGTTTTATGACGACAGATGATGGTACTTCTGATTTTTTCGAGAAACATCATTTGAATACCAAATCGTCATTTCTCATAGTCGTTTTGGAAGATACCCATGGAAATAAGGTCGTACGAAAAGTCGCCCGAACCGATTAAGGAAATTAGATCTTGATTACATAAAAGCTCGACAATCTTTGGATTTTCGGGCTTTTATATTATTGATAGTCAATAGGTTAGATTATTTTTTTAACTAATCCAAAGCTTCCTTAGCGCCATAAGCCAAATCTCCTGCATCGCCTAAGCCTGGGACAATGTATGATTTACCCGTTAGCTCTGCGTCGATGGCGCCAGCCCAAATATGCGCTTTGGGAAACTCCCGCCGCACGAAGGCGACTCCATCTGCCGAAGCAATAATCGTCGCAATATGTATTTCTTTGGGCGTCCCATGTTCTAGCAATAAATCAATAGACGTCTTAATCGAAGAGCCTGTCGCCAACATGGGATCTACTAAAACTAAAATGCAATCATCCAAATTAGGCGTAGTGACATAATCCGCTCGAATTTCAAACGAACCATCTTTGTGGTGACGTCGCATGGCTGCTATAAAGGCATTGTCTGCATAATCCCAAAACTGCAAGAAACCATTATGAAGGGGTAAGCCTGCCCGTAAAATTGTGGCCAAAACCACGCGCCCTTGGGCTTCTCTGAAAGTCGTCGCCCCCAAAGGCGTCTCTATGGCTTTGTCGATATACGCAAAATGCTTGCTAATCTCGTAGGCCATGATATTACCGATTCGCTCAATGTTTTTGCGAAAGCGCATCCGATCGGTCTGAACCTTATGGTCGCGCATCTCCCCAATAAATTGGTGTAAAATCGAATCTTGATCATTTAGGTTGTGTATCATTGCCTTTGTTTTTTTGCATCAGGTATCGACCCGCACTGCCAGTCCAAGCCCCTAATCCAGTGGTTATACCCCCAATCAAAGCGGTCAGTAAAAGTAAGAGATTTGGGGATAATTCACCAAATAATACCCCTATTTTTTGCGCAAGCAGCCCATTATTTTCCAAATTCGCCAAATAGGCTGGAATAAACCAAAGTATTCCTCCACCTATCAAGCCAATCATAAAGCTAGTCCACCGACGCTTGTGAAAGGTAAAGGCCGCCAAAGCGCCCACTACGGCCATCGTCCACCATGGGCTATATTGTTGGGCAAACCAACCTAGTCCCAAGATAAATATAAATTGTAAAAAGTGCTTCATGGTTTGGAAAGTTAAAGGTGATAGGATGATAGCTGCTACTGAAAAACTTCCGTCTTCAAAAAAGCACCTTGAGCCGTCCCATCTAAGTTTTTCAAAAACATAAGTTCGTAATATTTGCCCGTAGCCCAATCATCCACCATATTGTCATAATAGGGGGAGCCTGGATTGCCTGATGAGCCGCCTGGGAAAACACCGTATGCTTTGATGGGCTTGGTTAACTCGACCACCATGCGCCAAGAAGGACCTACGCCGCCATTGACGGCATTGATGGTATTGGCTTGTCCGCTTACGTCCATATTTTTTCTGGAGAACGCAGGAAGGCGTGCTAAATGGTTGATACTAGGCTGGTTATAGTCTTTCCAGTGGTATTTTTTGGAAGCAATTTTTTCCGCAAGGGATTCCATCATGTCACCAAAAGAGAGTGTCGCAATATCAGAAAAACCTTCTACTTCATCCGTAAATGCTAAATCAAAATAGGGGTGGGTGGTATCCGACATCAACTCAATCATGCGCCAGTCTTCTGGATATAAAACAGCCATTGAATCGGGCAATTGCGCAATTTCATCCCATGTCCGCTCTTTCATCTTATTAAACCATTCCGTAAATAGTACAGGTTCGAGACGATCCTTTCGGAAATGATAATCCCAGTTTTTGAGCTGCTTGATGAGTGGGAAAGCACCTGATTGCAACTCTGATGTATCTAATGCCGCAAGCATCAAGGGCAGCGCATCTTTGGCCTTGTAGCTGTAATCATCATTTTGCATACGCATCATATCTTTGGGGGTGATATTGGACATGGATTTCAGTTGATTATAAATGGAGCGGCAACGATAATCGCTAAATTCACCACTGAAATAATAGGGATAGGAAAGCGGAGCCGAATTTTGATTAGCGGAAAATACAAATCCACGGTTAGGGTTCTTTTGTTGTGGGATTTCATCTTGTGGGATGTATCCGTGCCAGTCATTCGCAGACTTGCTGCCGTCTAGTATAAAACGACCTTGTTCTGGATTTTTGATAGGAAAACGACCTTGAACTCGGATGGCAATATCTCCTTGTGTCGAAGCAAAAATTAAATTTTGTGCGGGGTGGGTAAAATCTTTTGCGGCAGTAACATAATCGTCATAATCTTTTGCTTTCATAAGGCCTAAAAAGGTGTTTAGGTCAAAGGTGGTAGAAGCTTCATTAGAAAACCATTTCATGGCCATACCGCTGTAAGGTTTGTTGGGTTGATCATAGACGATGGGGCCCCAATCGGTCATTTTGGTGGCTAAAAATATAGGTTTTTGACCTTTGACTAGAATCGTATCGTGTAAGATTTGTACAGGAATTTCTTCCTTGTCCAGTAGGTATCGAGTATGATTTTTATTAGTCCAAGTGATTCTGTACCAGTCAGTTACATCCAAGCTTGCATTGGTGACTCCCCAAGCAATATTTTCATTAAAGCCTATAATAATTCCGGGTATTCCAGCCAACGAAACACCCATGCTGTTCATTTCGGGCGTATGAATCTGAAGCAGGTACCATATAGAAGGGAAGGTTAGACTCAAATGTGGGTCATTGCACAAAATGGGTTGGCCACTTTTTGTTTTTTTGCCCGACACCGCCCAGTTATTGGAGCCGATTCCAGACAATGATTCCTTAGGGGCTAGTGGGCGAATATTGGGCTTAGACATTCGGGGCGTTTTCCTTCTGCGAAAGGGTAGGGAAGTGGTCAATGCAGAGTCTATTGCTTGATTTTTGTACCAAGAAGGATGTTTTGCCGCAAGGCGTACACTCAAAGAGTCCCACTGTCCAATGTCTGGAACAATCGGTTTTTGCCTTGGATTATATTCTGGATAAAGAAAATCAAAAGCCTTTTGTCCGAGAGCAGCGCGAAGGTTGGTCATTTCGATATCATGATACCGAAAGTTTAGCGTTTTGGCCATCGCCTTAAAAAGAAGGGCTACCTTTAAAGGTGTCCAATGTTCTGGCTCGTAATTCATCAATTTGAATTCAAGGGGCTGCTCTCCAGGTTTTAGTTGATCAATATAGGCATTGACGCCGTCGCAATATCTTTCGATAAAATGCATTTTTGCTGGATTTTTACCCCATTCATTGATGGCATTTTGTGCAGAGCGGATAAATCCTATTCGACGTTGATGGGTGTCATAAGGAATTAGGTCGGGCCCAAATAATTCTGCCAATCGACCTGCGGTAGCCCTTGCGGAAAAATCCATTTGCCAAAGTCTATCCCTTGCGGTCAAATATCCTTGAACATACATCGCATCATCCATATTTTGAGCAAAAATATGGGGAACGTCAAGTGTGTCTGTTTGGACGGTGACAGGAGCAATAAGTTGTTGATTGTCAATGACTTCCTTTTCAGGAAAATAAGAATCTGGGGTTGCATTTTTCCAAAAACCAGTGAACGGACTCAAGAAACGCCCCATCTTAGGTATAGGCTCCGAAGAGAGTAAATCAGGACGTTCTAAAACAACAATAAAACCAACCGTCAAGAGTAAAGCCAAGAAAAAAGTAAATCTGCGCATGTTTCCTATGTATGTGGCGCAAAGATATGAAAATCATTGATGAAATCCGTATCCAAAAACGTATTTTGAAAATTACGGGGCTATTTGATTTTTGTGAAAAACTAAATTTCCTTACATATATTCTAATAAATCCATAGAACCACCTTATTTTAGCGCATATTTTTGATGTTTTGCTTTTCCTGCAAAGGGATAAAGCGTCTCGTCTCGTCTAAAAATTTGACAATCTAATGAGCCCAATTGTAAAAAAAATAATTCCTTTTATCGTCGCCATCGTGGTATTTTATCTGCTAAGTGCGGTGTTTTTTAAGCCCGAAGCCTTTGATGGTAAGGTTTTGCAACAAGTGGATAATATCCAAGTGCAGGGCATGAATCGGGAAGCACGAGAAATCTATAAAAAAGAAGGCCGATTAATTCAATGGACTAATACCATTTTTGGGGGGATGCCCACGACGATGATTTTTCAAAAGAATCCGGGTAACTTAATTCGCCATTTTGTGACGGCTTCCTTGCTTGGAAAGGATATGAAGTCTCCGTCGATACAGTTGTTTGTGTCCTTGATGTTTATGTTTTTGGCGCTTTTATTATTTGGTTTTGACTGGCGAATTGCTATTTTGGGGGCGATAGGATTTGCTTTTGGGTCTTATCAGATGGAGTTGTTGGAAGCGGGGCATGCGACCAAAATGTTGGCGATAGGATATTTTGGATTGGTGATTGCTTCGGCTTGGTATGCTTATAATCGTAACTTATTGCTTGGTGCTTCTCTTTTTGCGGTCGCTTTGGGTATGCAAGTGTATTCGACCCACTACCAAATTGTTTATTATACTCTGATTATTGTGGGGGTATTGGGGATTGTCGAGCTAGTCAAGGCGCTCAAAAATAAGACATTGCCGAATTTTGCGAAAGCAACAGGATTGATGATCGTGTTTGGATTATTGTGTGCGGGTACGAATATTTCTAAGCTTTGGACAACCTATGAATATAGTAAGGAAACGATACGGGGAACATCTGACCTTGCGGCAAAAAAAGGGTTGGATGGACTCGAAAAAGACTATGTTTTTAGTTGGAGCTATGGAATCGCCGAGTCGATGACACTCCTAATACCAGACTTTGAAGGGGGCGGAAGTTCGCAATCCTATACAAGTACGAAGACCTACAAAGCACTAAAACCACAAATAAAAGCAGGCTTAGCTAAGCAGGGGGTTACAGGCAAAAATGCCGATGTACAAGTGAATCAACAAGTAGCTTCTTTGTTTTATTCTGGAGATCAGCCCTTTGTAGCGATGGGGGTATATATGGGGATTATCGTCTTCTTTTTGATGATTTTAGGACTAGTGATGGGGGATAGCTCCGTGAAGTGGTGGTTGTTTGCGTCTATGTTGCTCATGCTATCCATTGCTTGGGGGCGTCACTTTTTCTTGAATGAAATATGGTATAATGTTGCCCCTTTGTTTAATAAATTTAGGTCATTGTCGATGGCGCTGGCCTTAGTTCAAGGACTAGCGGCCATGCTTGGTGCGCTTGGTTTGCAAGCTTTTTTCCGCAAGGAAACGACAGATGCCCAAAGAAAAAAAGGATTGATGATAGCGGGCGGGACGACACTAGGGATTTTGGTATTGACCTTGTTGTTGTCTGGGATGTTTAATTATTCTGGACCTAAAGACGCTCGATTAGGCGATCAATTGGCGCAACTACTGGAAGCCGATCGCTTGTCTTTATTGCGCAAAGACGTAGGGCGTTCTATCTTATTTGCCTTGTTGGGCATAGGAGCTTTGTATCTGTATTTGAGTCACAAAGTATCGGCTTTAGTGAGTGTTTTGGTACTGACTTTGTTGGTGACCGTGGACATGTGGTCGGTAGGAAGTCGCATCATTAATCCGTCAAAATTTAAGACAGCCAAAAAGTCAAGTATCGTTGCGGAGTCCGATGCCGATAGACAAATTAAGCAAGATAAAGACCCACATTTTAGGGTTTTAGACTTATCAAAAGGGGATCCTTTTCGGAATGCGATGGGGGCTTATCACCACGAAATGATTGGTGGATACCATCCAGCCAAATTGATGAGATACAATGATGTCATCGAAAAATATCTACGAGAACCTGGCAAATATATGAACGTCTTGGGGATGCTGAACACCAAGTATATCATTCAGAATCAAGGAGATAGACCCGTAGCGATACCCTTGCGGGAAAAAGCGCTCGGCAATGCATGGTTTGTAAAGTCCTATCGCACGGTAGCCAATGCGGATAAAGAATTAGAAGCAATAGGAAGCATCAATCCTAAGGATGAAGCCGTATTTGATCAAAAATATGCCAAAGGATTGGACGGGTTTACGATTCATTTTGATTCGACGGCAACCATCAAATTAACGAAGTACTTTCCCGACGAAATGGAATATGTGTATTCGGCAAAATCTCCGCAATTAGCGGTTTTTTCGGAAGTTTATTATCCAGAATCTAAAGGCTGGTCTTTATTTGTAGGGGATCAGCGCGTGCCAATTTTGAAAGCGGATTATTTGTTGCGTGCAGCGATTTTACCTGCGGGTCAAAATCAAAAACTAGTCATGAAATTTCATCCTAAAGCTTATTACACTGGAGAGAAAATTTCATTATTTGCTTCTATCGCCTTATTGTTAAGTCTATTTGCAGGCTTCTTCTTTTCTTTTAAAAATCACAATAGCGGAATTTCCATTTATAACCTTCCGGAAAATGAAACTAAACCCGTTGCCCCAAAGTATTCCGCTCCAAAAGAAAAGAAAGGGAAAAAAGGCAAGAAGGGACGCGGAAAGTAGGTGGAGTGACTGATAGTATGAGTATTTAGGCCTTTTGGATAACTTGTCTTTGGATGACTAATTTTTTGTAGCTTTCGCAAAAAAACTTGATATTTTTAAATATAACATGTATCTTGAGCTTGATGTAAGAAGCAGTCCTAATGACTTCCTTTGTCTATCGCCAGAAAATGTTGAAATGCGGAAGTTGGATATTTTTTTGTTCTGCATATAAA
>CAYTLX010000060.1:0-2243 GCA_964438645.1 uncultured Saprospiraceae bacterium
ATAGATTTTTGGATGTTCAATTGTACAATCGTCCAACTCAACGCCAAAGGCAAATGAACGCCGAAGGCAAATGAACGTCCAAAGGACAAATTGAACGCCGCAGGCAAAATGAACGCCGCAGCAAAGCCAAAGGCATCAAGCCCGCTTAGCCTTTTCCCAAATAACGCTCTGATTTCCCTTCATAAAGCGGAAAAAGCCTTTAAACATGGCATAATTCATCATGCAGAAGTAAAAAGGAATAAATAGTGCCTTGATTTTGATGCTTCTTTTCTCCAGCAACCAACCTAAAGTAGCGGCTCCATAAAAGGCAATTTGGGCATACATAATAAAGGTATAGATACCTCCTGTTTTTTGCGCAAGCCAAATATTCAATAAAAAGATAATGGGCAAAGCCAAAGGAGCTAAAGTCCAACGTAATACCCGATGAGACACATATTGAAAAGTTAACCAACCATGCTTAAAAGGATTGAGTAGGGGCGAAAGCCAAATGATAGACTGGATACCGCCTGCCGCAATCCGAATTTTGCGTTTTAATTCTTCGGCGATAGAAGCGGATTGCCCTTCTTCGGCGTAAGCTTGTGGCTCATAGACCACTTGGTTGCCAGCTGCAGCGATGCCCATCGTCATGACGAAGTCCTCAACAATGGCATTTTGCGGTACGGGTTTATACAAGCTCGTACGAATGGCAAATAACTCACCAGCCGCCCCGACTACGGTATGAAATTCAGAATCCAATCGCTTCAAAAAGGACTCATATTTCCAATAAAAGCCTTCCCCCGCTTTCGCGGACGCCTTACCATCTATTTTGACCTTTTTTTCGCCGGCAACGGCACCTACTTTATCCTCATGGAAGTGACGAACCATCATCTTGATAGCGTCCCGATTTACATCTGTATTGGCATCCGTAAAGATAGTAATCGGTGTTTGGATCATGGGCATGATGCGCTTGACTGCGGCAATCTTCCCTTTTCTTTCGGGTTTGTGTAATAATTTCCACTGAACGCCTTCTGGAAAGTTATAATTTTGAATGATGTCTGGAGTGCGATCACTACTGCCATCTGTGACAAAAAAGAAAGTGATTTTATCCTTTGGATAGTCAAAATTAAGGCAATTTTCGATTTTTTCTTCTATCCAGTCCTCTTCATTGTAGGCGGCGGTCACAAAAGTTACTTTTGGGACATAGTCTTTATTGTAAGACTTTTGTTGAGAAAACAGTCTTTTTATCTTTACAAGCAAAAAAAGTAGCATTCCATACCCAAAATAGGCATAAAAAACAATGAAAATCAGGAACCAAAATATATAAATACCCATTTAACGTGTTCTAAGTGGTTGATTGTGTGCAAATATAAAGAATTATATGGTACTTATCCAAAATCAGTCCAAATCCCTATTTGTGACATGCATCATAATTAAAAATATCTATTTTTTTTAGATTGAAAAGCTGGAATGTTAACCAAAAACGGTTTATCTTTGTCAAAGTAAGTCAAGCGACTTGATAGAGCTTGTGCTTATACCCTCCGATTACATTTAGATCCCTCGCATTTTTTTAATGCATTACTGGCTCGTTATGAGCAGTCTATTGGTGCTTATTGCGAGTGTGCAAAAGATGTAAACAACAATTGGGTTATAATGAAACACGGCGAACGAACTATTTTGATTATTGATGACCAGGCAAGCATTCGATTTTTGCTAGGGTCTTTTCTTAAAAATAAATATAGAGTTATAGGCTTTGAAGATGGCTTTTCGGCTATGCAATGGCTTGTAAATGCAAATTTCCCAGATTTAATTCTGTTGGATTTAGATGTGCCACGCCTGTCTGGCACGGACTTCTTAGCGCAGATTAAAAAATCTGGATTTTTTCAAGATATACCTGTAGTGATTATTTCTGGCGATCACTCACCAGAAACCATCGAACAATGTAATCAACTAGGGGTGAATGCTTATTTGACCAAACCATTTGATCCCATGAAATTAAATGGCATTGTCAAAGATATTTTTGATGGAAACTCAAAGGAGATTCATACCGACCAAGAAACCACTCAGCTTTTTTCTAAGCTGACCGCAAGATTACGCAAGTAAGCTTGTGTATTTGAGAACCTACCCTGAATTATTAACAAACAACACTTTATTTGAACAAAAACTTACAAACCATGAATAACCTTAATCAAGAAAGGGTGGGCACTCTTTCCAAAGTATTAATGGTTGGGTTCCCTATCCCTGCAGATTCTTTTATCGAGAATCAT
>CAYTLX010000060.1:2343-8686 GCA_964438645.1 uncultured Saprospiraceae bacterium
CAAAGTATTAATGGTTGGGTTCCCTATCCCTGCAGATTCTTTTATCGAGAATCATGAATTAATTGAAAAAGAAGGTCGGTCTAGTATAGACTTTCATCACCCTTTGGAGTGTTTGAGTTATTTGCAAGCACACGGGACAAAAGATGTTTATGCTATTCTCATTGACTTACCAACTATCGAAAAGGATGAGTTTCGGTTTCTTCAAGCATTGACCAAAAGTGATGATTTGGAAGCAATACCAGTCATTGCTATTGCGCCAGGTTGGGTTAAGGTTGACCGCAAGGCATTGATGCTCAAAGGGTTAGATGATTGTTATGTCGAGCCTGTTGATTGGTTGAAGCTTCGGGATAGAGTAGATTTTCTCAATTCGTTTAAGATTCACAAAAATCTTAAATATGAATTTTCTGCTACGGAATATAAGATACCTTTAGGAAAGCGTGTTTTTGATATTGTATTCTCTTTGGTGGCCTTGACGCTCTTGTCTATCCCATTTTTGATTATTGCCATCATCATCAAGTTGACTTCCAAAGGGGATGTCTTTTACTTATCTGATAGAGCAGGTACGGGCTACAAGATTTTCAAGTTTATCAAGTTTCGCTCTATGGCAGAAGGTGCCGATCAACAAATCAAAGATTTGGCACACTTAAACAACTACGAAGACAATCAAGATGCTGTATTCGTGAAGTTAAAGAATGATCCACGGGTCACCAAAATTGGTAAATTTATCCGTAAAGGGAGTATAGATGAGTTGCCACAGTTTTTTAATGTCCTAAAAGGCGATATGTCTATCGTAGGTAACCGCCCTTTGCCACTTTATGAAGCAGAAATGTTGACGAAGGATGCTTGGGCTGCACGGTTTATTGCGCCAGCAGGGTTGACAGGGTTATGGCAGACCGCTCCAGGTGGCAAGGTAAATGTCAGCAACGAAGACCGTATCCAATTAGATATTGAATATGCTAATAATAATTCTTTTTGGATGGATTTGAAGATTATTGCTAAGACTTTGCCGGCCATGTTGCAGCAAGGCGAGTAAGCAATCATCAATAGAGATAACCAAAGGGGAAGCGAAAGTTTCCCCTTTGTTTTGCCCAAATTTTTATCATTGGATTTTGCCCAAAATTTAATGGATTTTCAAATTACCAGCTTGAAAATCAGTACATTTGCATGATTTTAGCAGTGTGTTGATTGTCAAAAACCGATAAATAATGTCCAAACCTACGGTCAGCTTTATTACCGTCAATTTTAATCAATTGGAAGTGACGCTCGAGATGATTCAATCCATCTACGATACGACTACGCTCCCTTTTGAGATTATTGTTGTGGATAATGCTTCCAAAGTGGATCCGAAGGCGGTTTTGGCAAAACAATTTCCTGATGTCATCTCTATCCAATCTGGGGGCAATCTCGGTTTTGCGAAAGCCAATAACCTAGGTATAGAAGCTAGCTCGGGAGATTATTTGTTTTTTGTGAATAATGACACGGAGTTGACGGATGCGCTTGCGCAAAATTTAGTGGACTTCCTTGCGGAAAATCCCAAAGTAGGCGCCGTAACTCCTTTGATTTGCTATTTTCCGGAAGGGGATAAAGGTCAAAATGACATCATCCAATATGCTGGAACCACCGAGTTGAGTGCCATTACAGGGCGCAATCGAACCATCGGCGAAAAAGAAATTGACCGAAACCAATATCAGCAACCCACCGAAACGGCTTATGCCCACGGTGCCGCCATGATGGTACCTCGCAAAATAATCCAAGAAGTAGGGGTTTGGCCCGAAGATTTTTTCTTGTACTATGAAGAGTTGGATTGGTGCGAACAAATCAAAAAAGCGGGATATAAGATTTTTGTCGTCCCAACCACCAAAATCTACCACAAAGAAAGCCTTACTATTGGGCCCGAAAGTCCACTAAAAGTCTTTTATATTAATAGAAATCGTGTTTTGTTTATGCGTCGCAATCATTCTTTTGTGTCGTTAGTGCCTTATTTTGTATTTTTGTGGCTGGTAACGTATCCAAAGAATATATTCACCTATCTACTACGTGGTAAAAGTCAGTTAATGAAGGCTTTTAATCGGGGTGTCTGGTGGAATATTTTTCCGAAAGGAATCGGTGACCCTTACCTGCCAAAATAAATCAATGAACATGACCTTTATTATTTGGATATATTCGATTATTGCGGGCATCTTGTCCTTTTTCTTGTTGTTGCCATTCTGGACGACGATCATCGCCGCTATATTTGGGAGCGAAAAGTTGAGTAATAAGAAAAATAACCAAGAATACGACTATGGTGTCATCATTACCGCTTACAAAAATGTAAAAATTTCGCAGGGATTGGTCAAGTCGCTGCTTGCGCAAAAATACGATAAACTCCATATTTATTTGGTGGCGGATGAATGTAATCCCGCTGATTGGGATTTTGAACACGAGAAGTTAACCGTATTTTTTCCCGACCCATCATTGCGCCTAAAGGCAAAGTCCATCATTCATGCTATGGAAAATTTTGTGCGCAAGCATGATTATACGGCGGTATTTGATGCCGATAATTTGGCGCATCCAGACTTTTTTAAAGTCATCAATAACTATGCGCAGCACGGGCATCGCTCCATACAAGGGCAGCGTACCGCCAAAAATCTAAATACAAAATTTGCCGCTGCCGATGCACTCGGAGAATTTTATAAAAATCATATTGATCGTTATGCACCTTACCTAATTGGCTCATCTTCAGTGATTTCGGGGTCAGGGATGGCGGTGGAGACCAAGCTGTATTGGGATTATCTGATGGGGGATGATATCCAACAAGGCAAGGAGCAATGGAAAAAAATGCTCCAAGAAGATAAGATTTTACAGAACTTCTTGCTCCGCAAAAATGAAAAAATCGCCTATGCGATGGATGCCATTGTCTATGACGAAAAAGTCACGACGGGGGATCAAGTAGAGACACAACGTAGCCGTTGGTTGTTTTCTTATTTCCAAAATTTTCCCAATTCACTCGGCATTATTCGTCGGGGCATTACGGGATTTAGTTGGAATCAACTGTTGTTTGGTTTGATTACGATTTCGCCGCCGATGTTTATTTTGATGTTTGGGTCGTTGGCATTTGGGTTGCTGGGACTGTTGATTGCGCCTGCGGTGGGCATCTCTCTGTGGGTTTCTGTGGTGATATTTGTATTAAATATCTTTTTAGTTTTAAAATTGGCGAAAGCCCCGAAAGAAGTATGGGCAGTGGTCATGAGTTTACCTTCTTTTGTGTGGAAACAATTGACTGGACTATTTAAGATGAAAGATCCCAATAAGAATTTTAAGCATACGGAGCATACGGTGGATGTGGATATTGATGATGTCTTGAAAAAGGAGAAATGAGCCGTTTGGGACAGATTGGATGGATGTTCGCCGTCTTGGTGTTGGTTATTTCGGTCGGAGTAGGCTTGTGGGCGGTGCAGCGACTAGGCGGTTGGGATGCCACCTTTTATCGGCTCCGTCACAAAGGTTTGTCGGGCGTTTACGAAAGTAGAAAAAGTCTTTTTGAAGTG
This sequence comes from uncultured Saprospiraceae bacterium, assembly GCA_964438645.1. Classification (GTDB taxonomy): domain Bacteria; phylum Bacteroidota; class Bacteroidia; order Chitinophagales; family Saprospiraceae; genus HyVt-613. Next base: position 5,871 of record CAYTLX010000060.1, read on the forward strand.
TTGGCAGGAGATGAAAATGATATAATTTGGCTAGGAGACAGCTTGACGGAGAAAGGGGCTTGGAGTGAGTTGTTTGGGGACGAGCGACACAAAAACCGCGGAATTAGCGGAGATTATGTCGATGGCATCCTAAAAAGATTACCCATCCTGCTCGAAAAACACCCCAAAGCCATTATTTTGATGGCTGGGACAAATGATTTATTGATGGGGATGCACCCCAAAAAATTAATGACTTATTACCGTAAGGTGGTCGAAAAAATTAGGGCAGATAGTCCAAACACGAAATTAGTGATTGAGTCTGTGTTGCCGATAAATACAGAGAAATGGGTGTTGCCCAAAAAGAATACAGCTATTTTGGCATTTAATCAAATGCTCCAAGAATTAGCTAAAGAAAAAGGGGCGATATATATTGATTTGCATCAAAAAATGGTCGATGAGAATGGCTTGTTGAACGAAAAATATACCTTTGATGGCATCCATTTGAGTGGTGATGCGTATTTAGTGTGGAAAAAAACATTAGACCCTGTGGTCGAGCAGTTATGATTTTTAACAGTTTAGTATTTCTTAAGTTTATCGCTGTCTTCAGCGTGCTTTACTTCGTTTTGAAGGGGCGGCCACGGCTATGGCTGATGTTTTTTGCGAGCTATTTTTTCTATGGCTGGTGGGATTGGCGTTTTTTGTCCTTGATCGTGATTTCGACCATAGTGGATTTTTTGGTGGCTCAAAAAATGCACGCCACTGACGACCAACATCGGAGAAAACGGTTTCTTTGGGTGAGTATGGTGGTCAATTTAGGCTTTTTGGCCTTCTTCAAATACTTTAATTTCTTTGCGACTTCCTTTGAAGAGATGGCCAATAATATGGGATTTCATCCAGGAGATATGACCTTACATATCATCTTGCCGATGGGTATTTCGTTTTATACCTTTCAGACGATGAGTTATACGATTGATGTCTATCGCAAAGATTTGGAGCCAGAAAAAGACTGGTTGAAGTTTGCGACCTTTGTCTCTTTCTTTCCCCAGTTAGTGGCCGGGCCGATTGTAAGAGCATCCGATTTTTTGCCCCAGTTTCAAAAGTCTCATGACTTTGATTGGAATCGGTTGATTACAGGAACAGGGCGAGTGATATGGGGCTTTTTCAAAAAAGTAGCGATAGCCGACTCGATAGCGGTCATTGTCGATCAAGTGTGGGCCAATCCTGCGATGCACTCTTCGTCCTATGTTTTGATTGGATTGATTTTGTATTCTTTTCAGATATATTTAGACTTTTCGGGGTATTCGGATATAGCGATAGGACTGGCGCGTATTTTTGGATTTGACTTTCCAGAAAATTTTAGGACACCGTATTTTTCCAAAGGATTTTCAGAATTTTGGAAAAGATGGCATATTTCTTTGTCGAGTTGGCTAAGAGATTATTTGTATATTCCACTAGGAGGTAATCGGGGCGGACAGTTTGGGACTTATCGTAACTTGATGATTACCATGTTGTTAGGTGGGCTGTGGCACGGTGCCAATTGGACATTTGTGGTATGGGGCTTTTTACACGGGCTGTATCTAATCTTGGAGCGATTTGTGGGGCAGCCCATCGGTCGTTTGATGAAGGGGAAGCTCCATGTGCCGACATGGCTATGGTCGGGACTGAGTATTTTGGTGGTATATATTTTGACGAATATCGCCTGGGTCTTTTTTAGAAGTGCAGATTTTCATACGGCGATGGTTGTTTTTCAGCGCATTGGCTCTTTAGAGAATTTCAATTTTTCGAGTATCCCCAATAAATTTTTAATCGTCAAAGGATTTTTCCTAATTGGTATTTTGCTGTTTATAGAGGTGACTAACTTTAAAGTTCATTACAACAGTTTGGCATTGCGAAAGCCCGTATTGGGTGCTTTGGGCTACTCGATATTATTACTAATTATTGCGTTGTTTGGGACATTTGGCGCAAGCGCATTTATCTACTTTCAATTCTAAGTCATGCTAAAGAAAAGATTAACTTGGTTGGTTTTATTGTTGGTGTTCACCTTTGTGGGCGACCGACTCGGTGGCTGGGTATTAGGCAAGATACGGGACAAAAGTAATTTTAGATACTCTAGATTATATACAGGGCGGGCGAAGGCAGATATTTTGTTGGTTGGTAATTCTCGTGGATTGCCGCTTTTTCAGCCTTACGTCGAAGAAGCCACCCACAAAAAAACATTGAATTTAAGTTACAACGGCTTACCCAATTATTTGGGTGTTGCCTTTGTCTTGGACTATCTCGATCGCTATCCAGCTCCCGACGAAATCATCTATGACATCACGATTTGTGATGGGGGCAATCCGCCATTGACGATTGGGATGGGGCCGTATGCGACGTATTCATCACGGGTGGATAGTTTGGTGAAAGCTGTCTCCGATCAAGACACTACGGGGAGTTATGATTTTGCTTGGAAGGGGCAACAATTTTCGCATTTATACCGCTATGATAGCGAAGTATTTTTGCAAATGCCGTACTACTTGAATAAGTCCGATGAATTTTGGCTCATGGATCGGGAAATCCCCCAAGCGATGATTGATGACATGCCTAGTTTTAAGCCTTATCCTTTTAATATTTGGCCTTCGATGTTGGTGGACTTACGTCAAATGGTCCACGTTGCGGAAGCGAAAGGCACTAAGGTAAAATTCATTGTGGGCCCCTATTATCCCGGCTATGCCGATAAGTTGCCCAATCTGGATGAGTTGATTTCGACGGTAAAAGAAGCGACAGGACTACCTGTCCATGACTTTAGCCGCGGCCTTTCGGAAAGCTCGTATTTCGCTGATTATCAACACCCTAAC
>CAYTLX010000061.1:0-8605 GCA_964438645.1 uncultured Saprospiraceae bacterium
CGTTGGCTAGCGGTGGTTACCGCTTTGGGTTTAATGGCAAGGAGAAGGACACCGAAGGCGAGTGGGGTACGCAGACGCATTATGACTATGGGTTTAGGATTTATGAGCCAGCGATTGGTCGGTTTTTGTCGGTGGATCCTTTGATGAATGAATTTCCTTCAGTTAGCCCATATGTTTATACTTATGATAATCCTATTTTGTTTTTTGATAGGGATGGTAGAATTGGAGAGCCTGTTTTTTCTGGGGCAAAGATTATCATTTATATGCATTTTAATTTTTATGGTGATTCACCTAGTTTGAATAGGAAGCTTGTAAATAATGCAGCTGTGTCTTTAGAAAATGCATTAAACCGAAATCCTTCAAGTGCTAATGGGCCAGATGGTAAAAGTTATCCAGTTATTTATAAGGTTACAGCTGATATAGTATCCATTGATAAGGCGAAAGAATTGATGAGTAATAATGTAGAGCAAAATTTTGACCCAAGACAGAATTTTGTAAGAGTTGAAGAAAATGTTTCCCCTGATCACTTGGAAAATACAACTTGGGTTCATGAAGTTGTGGCTCATGGATTAAATTCTCGAGGTAAGAATTCTCATCTTTTAGATTGGGAACAAAATCCTGATCCTAATATACCTAGCATTAGGACAGTAAAGTCAAGCAACAAATACGTATTTTAGCAAGGATGGACTTGAAACTACTTATTAACATGGTACAGAATGCTTCTTATATTTTTTTGATTTTATTTTTAATAATTTCCTGTCGTACTTCTAGGAGGTTGGATAAGAATGCTTTTACTGATTTTATGGTGTCAGAGCTATGGAGAATTGATTCTTGTAATGAATCTACACTTATTGACACCTTGCTTAATTGGGCGCCAGACGAGCAACCAAATTTGACTATTTCTAAGATTGAGCACCTTTTAGGGAAACCTGTTCATAAACAATATCAAGAGAATAGTATTGTTTTGCTGTACTATTTGGGTGGGCGTCCAAATTGTAAGCGTTGCCCATTTGGAGACCTCTATTATATTGAATTTGATAAAGCTGGTAAATTTAAAGGCTCTTCAATTTTTTTTATTTCCGATGGTACTTGGAAGGATTTGCGATTTTGGTATTCCAGCCAACCTGATTCAGTTTCTATTCGGTCAGAAACAACCAATGAATTTTATTTGAGTATTCCTCATTAACCACCTGTCTTCTTCCACTGTGGAAAAAACATCCGTTGTAATTCACACCGTAGCAAAGCACAGCGTTTCAACCAATCTACAACTACCAAATACTCAATCTAATAAAAAAATCAGCAAACCAACAACCAGCAAAATCCCACTTCAGCTATCCACAAAAATCTCTGACCGTTCTCAGGGCAGAAAAGCGGTATTCGCCTAGGGAGCAGAGTCTTTTAAAAGTGGGCAGCACCAGTACCCACATTAAAGCACACAGTCTTAGCATTTTGAATGAATGTTCATGAATTTGAGATAGGTGATGATGATAATGGGGCTTTTATGTGGCAAGAGCAGATTGTGAGTTGGAGAAGGCATTAAAACCCAAAAAAGTTATATATTTGCAATCCGTAATAAAAAAAATAGGATGCCAAACAAAGATACTTTCTCGAAAGAGATACTCAAAGGATATAATTTTAAGGATTTACCAGCCATTGTCCTAGGTGGGGCGATGTATGAAGGGGAGTGCTTGACCGATCACTTCGTGCAGGTTCCCCTGAAGACTTTGAATCGACACGGTTTGATTGCGGGGGCTACAGGTACAGGTAAGACCAAAACCATGCAAATCCTTGCGGAGCAACTGTCTAATCAAGGTGTCCCATCCTTATTGATTGATATCAAAGGGGATTTGAGTGGGATAGCAGCTCCTTCGCCAGGTCATCCCAAAATTGATGAAAGGCATAAAGCCATCGGATTTCCTTTTAAAAAAGGAAAATCACCTGTGGAGTTTTTTACCCTTTCGGGGGAAAAAGGGGTGCGGATGAGAGCTACGGTCTCTGAATTTGGACCCATTCTCTTTGGAAAAATCTTAGACCTTAATGCCACTCAATCTGGGGTTTTAGCGGTGGTCTTCAAATATTGTGATGACCATAAATATCCACTGTTGGATTTAAAGGACTTGCGTGAAACCCTACAATATATCACGGATGCAGGAAAAGAAGAGTTTAAAGCAGAATATGGAATGGTTTCCACCGCCACGGTCGGAGCGATTTTAAGAAAAATAGTAGAGTTAGAGCAACAGGGGGCCGAAGCCTTTTTTGGGGAGCCTTCCTTTGATGTGGATGATTTGGTGCGTGTGAATCGCTCGGGTAAAGGCATCGTTTCTATCCTGAGAGTGGTGGATATTCAGGATAAACCAAAGTTGTTTTCTACTTTTATGTTGCAGCTCCTTGCGGAAATATATGCGACTTTCCCCGAAGAAGGGGATATGGAGCAGCCCAAACTCTGTATTTTTATTGACGAAGCTCACTTGGTCTTCAAAAATGCGAGTAAAGCATTGTTGGAGCAGTTAGAAGCCATCATCAAATTGATTCGTTCTAAAGGGGTAGGGCTTTTCTTTGTAACTCAAAATCCTACGGATATACCCGAAGATATTTTGGGGCAATTGGGACTCAAAATACAACACGCTTTGCGCGCTTTTACCGCTAAAGACCGCAAAAACATTAAGCTAGCCGCTCAGAATTTTCCGATTTCGCCTTATTATGAAGTCGCTGATTTGTTGACACAAATGGGCATAGGTGAAGCTTTGGTGACGGTCCTTAACAAAAAAGGCATCCCGACACCCTTGGTGCATACTTTATTAAGAGCGCCACAATCACGGATGGATATTTTGACTGACGACGAAATTGATGCTATTGTCAATAAATCAAAATTAATGAAAAAATATGAAGATGTGGAAGATAGAAAAAGTGCTTACGAAATATTAGAAGAAAAAATAGAAGCCGCTTCTGGCGAAGAGCACCAAAAAGAATTACAAAAACAAAAGAAAAAGGCTAAAAAATCCAGCTCAAAAGAAAAATCTTGGCTCGAAAAAGTCTATAATAGTACCACTACTAGACAGATTGGGCGTACCGTGGCAAGAGAACTTACTCGGGGAATTTTGGGCGTGCTAGGAGTGAAGACTACTCGTCGGAGAAGGCGTCGAAGGTACTAGCTGGGTTGTATTAATATCTTGTTAACATTTCTTTGTATTTTTTATAACTTATTGATAATTAGATAATTATAAATGTATATTTGCGCTAAGCTATGCCTAGTGTAATAAATATCACAGAGTATTATTAAACAAAACAGCTAAATTTGTGTCTCTTTAATTAATAAAAAAAAAGCAATGAAAGGATTTAATTTTTTGATGTTGGTTATCATGATGTCTTTGGGGGCTGTTAGTGTCAACGCACAGTCTGCCGCCAAAGAAATTAAAAATGTTACTCCGTCTGAGTTTAAAAAGTTGATGTCGGAGAAGAATGTTGTCGTCCTAGATGTGCGTACGCCACGTGAATATGCCAGTCAACAAATTGAAGGCGCCATAAATATTCCGCTAAATATTGTAGCAAAAAAGGCCGAAACACTTGACAAATCCAAAAAATACCTAGTATATTGCAGAAGCGGAGCAAGAAGCAGACGTGCATCCATGATTTTGGCACGTAAAGGATTTGAAATTTACAACCTGAAAGGGGGGATTATGGCGTGGAATAAACGCTAATACAAAGATGTACTATTATTTTATCTAGGGCCTCTGGTGCAAACGTGTGCTAGGGGCTTTTTTTTACTTTTGGAAAGTTATCAACTTCTGGAAAGTAAAATTTACCTAACTAATGAAAGAGTATTTAAGTAAATGGACCATCCCCCGTATTATTCAATTAGTCGTGGGCATCTTCTTTTTATGGGACTATTTTACGGATCATGGAAGCCTAGCATTGGCTTTTGGTACCATGATGTTTGCGCAAGCAGCACTAAATATAGGCTGTTTTAGTAGCAAAGGCTGTAGTACTAACCCATCTTACGATGAAAAGGATCTCTCTGCTGTTTCTAATGAAATGGAAGTGGAGTACGAAGAAGTAGCTTAGCTCCTTTTTTTAATTACTTTTCAAAAGTTGATAACTTTTGGAAAGTTGTCAAAAAAAGCAACTACCTTTGTATCCCGTAAAAAAAGAGTTGTCTAATGGCTAAATATGTGTTTGTTACGGGTGGGGTTACGTCTTCTTTAGGGAAGGGAATTATCGCTGCGTCCCTTGCAAAAATCCTTCAATCACGGGGGTTTTCGGTGACCATTCAAAAATTTGATCCTTATATTAATGTCGATCCAGGTACCCTGAATCCTTATGAGCATGGCGAATGCTATGTGACGGATGATGGTGCAGAAACCGACCTAGATCTGGGGCATTATGAGCGCTATCTTGGCGTCCCAACATCTATTGCCAATAATGTCACTACGGGCAAAGTCTATCAAACCGTCATAGAGAAAGAAAGACGTGGAGAGTTTTTGGGCAAAACGGTGCAGGTCGTTCCGCATATCACCAATGAAATCAAGCGCCGTTTTCAGCTTTTGGCAGACTCTGGTGATTATGATATCATTATTACCGAAATTGGTGGCACGATTGGAGACATAGAATCTTTGCCCTACATGGAAGCCATACGTCAGTTTAAGTGGGATATCGGTCAAGAGAATTTCTTGTTGATGCATTTGACTTTGGTGCCTTACTTAGCTTCCGCAAAAGAGTTAAAGACGAAGCCCACCCAGCATTCTGTCAAAAATCTATTGTCATTGGGTATTCAGCCAGATGTCTTGGTTTGTCGGACGGAGCATCCGCTTCCTGATTACGCCCGAAAAAAGATTGCTTCTTTTTGTAATGTGGAAGTTTCATCGGTCATTGAAGCTAGAGATGCAGAGACGATTTACGATGTACCATTGTTGATGTTGGATGAAAAATTGGATACGGTTACCTTGCGGAAATTGGATTTACCCCTTAAAAGTAATCCCAATTTGGTCGTATGGTCCGATTTTTTGCGCAAGCTTAAAAATCCAAAATCAAGCATCAATATCGCACTGGTCGGGAAGTATAATGAACTCCAAGATGCCTACAAATCCATTTATGAAGCCTTTGTCCATGCCGGAGCAGCTAATGAATGTAAAATTAATGTTATCCCGATTCATTCTGAAAAATTAGAAGGAGATATGGATTTTACGAAAGTATTTCAAGGAATGCATGGTGTATTGGTGGCGCCTGGCTTTGGAGATAGGGGGCTGGAAGGAAAAATAAAGGCCATAAAGTATGTTCGTGAGCAAAAAATTCCGTTTTTTGGTATTTGTTTAGGCATGCAGATGGCGGTCGTGGAGTTTGCACAAAATGTTTTGGGTTTGAAAGATGCGTATTCTACCGAAATGAAACCAAATTGTACGGACCCTGTGATAGATTTAATGGAGTCCCAAAGGAGTATTTCGGATAAAGGCGGGACGATGCGACTTGGTAGTTATTCTTGTGTCTTAGAAGATGCTTCTTTGGCTTATCAGGCGTATGGCTACAAAGAAATCGCAGAGAGACATCGGCATCGTTGGGAATTTAATAACAAGTATCGAGATGCTTTTGCGCAAGCAGGCATGAAGCAAACGGGTGTCAACAAGCAGGCAGACTTGGTAGAAATTGTCGAATTAGAAGGCCATCCGTGGTTTGTAGGCGTGCAATTTCATCCAGAATATAAAAGTAGGGTAGAAGCGCCCCACCCGTTATTTGTGGCATTCGTAAAAGCATGTATGCGCACACACACGGCTCACACGGCTCACACGTAGAGCCGAACGGCCGTTCGGCTTCGTGGCAAGGGTTCAAACCCACAAAACCAAATCGCCCGAACGGCGTCATGGCAAGAGTTCAAACCCATAAAACCCAACGCCCCAACACAAAAAAAACAAACCAATGAAGAAAAAAATAAACCAATTAAACGAAAAGATCAAAGAAGCCAAATTAGGCGGTGGAGAAAAACGGATAGAAGCGCAGCACAACAAAGGCAAATTAACTGCGCGGGAGCGAATCCATTTCCTATTAGACCCAGATTCTTTTGAAGAAATTGGTATGTTTGTGACCCATCGGTCTCACGATTTTGGCATGGAAGACCAAAAATTTCTTGGAGATGGTGTAGTGACAGGATATGGAACGATTCATGGGCGTTTGGTCTATGTATTTTCCCAAGATTTTACCGTTTTTGGCGGAAGCCTATCAGAAACCTACGCAGAGAAAATCGTCAAAATCATGGATTTGGCGATGGAAAGTGGAGCGCCTATCATCGGATTAAATGATTCGGGGGGCGCAAGAATCCAAGAAGGCGTAGTCTCGCTAGGCGGATATGCGGATATTTTCTTCCGAAATACCATTGCGTCGGGCTATATCCCACAGATTTCGGCCATTATGGGCCCTTGTGCGGGGGGAGCGGTCTATTCGCCAGCGATAACCGATTTTATTTTGATGGTAGAGCAGACATCTTTTATGTTTGTCACGGGGCCCAATGTCGTCAAAACCGTCACCAACGAAGACGTCACTTCCGAAGAATTGGGGGGTGCCTTTACCCATGCTTCCAAGTCTGGAGTAACCCATTTGACGGCGCCCAATGACTTGATTGCCATCGAGCAGATAAAACAGTTATTTGGTTTTATGCCCCAAAATTGTAACGAAAAAGCCCCTTCTTTATCCTATGAATTAGGAGAAGAATATCGCCCAAAACTGCAAGACATCATACCGCCGAACCCCAATCAGCCGTATGATATGAAAGAAGTCATCGGCGAAGTAGTGGACGAAGGCAGCTTCTTTGAAATTCATAAGGATTTTGCCGAAAATATCATTGTTGGATTTGCGCGCCTTGCGGGAAAAAGCATCGGAATTGTCGGTAATCAACCCATGAGCTTGGCAGGCGTATTGGATGTCAATAGCTCCAAAAAGGGCGCTCGTTTTGTCCGATTTTGTGATTCCTTCAATATTCCTTTATTGGTTTTTGAAGACGTCCCAGGATTTTTGCCAGGTACGGATCAAGAGTGGAATGCCATTATTACCAACGGTGCCAAACTACTTTATGCCTTCTCCGAAGCCACTGTACCACGGATAACAGTGATTACACGTAAGGCTTATGGGGGAGCGTATGATGTGATGAACTCGAAGCACATTGGAGCAGATTTTAATTATGCTTGGCCTTCTGCCGAGATTGCCGTGATGGGTGCCAAGGGCGCTTCCGAAATTATTTTCCGAAAGGAAATCAAAGACGCAGATGACCCAGCCGCTAAGCTAGCCGAAAAAGAAGCCGAATATGCCGAAAAATTTGCCCATCCCTATCGGGCTGCCGCTCGTGGTTTTATCGATGAAGTCATCAAACCGAGTGAGACCCGCAGAAAATTAATCAAAGCTTTTGCCGTTTTAGAAAATAAGCAGGTGATGCGCCCGAAGAAAAAGCATGGGAACATTCCTTTGTAGCAGAGCAACGAGCGAAAGTCCTACTTATCCAATCTTCGCTGCGTGGGAGATAATAGCAGAAACAGGCGCAAAAGGGCATTTTATGGCAAAAATTTGCCCTACCTAAACAGTTCCCTTTAATCAAGGAAGTAGTTGGAAGCGTGGCAGGCTACGTTGGAGTTGATTTGTGCTTTAAAGCTACGTTAGTAGCCTTGGAACAAAAATAGGAACAAAGCCAATTATAAAGGCATTTCAAGAACCCACTTGAAACGACGAAGCACCTTTTTTACCTAAACAGTTACAATTAAAATAGGGTGACTAAACAGTTACAAAATATGAAAAGTGAAGTAGCCAAATACATGCGTCGGCTTTATGAGCAAAAGCTGACTTCCTGTTCCAGCGGCAATGTGAGCGCCCGAATCAATGACGATATAGTAGCCATCACGCCCTCTCAAACAGACAAAGCATTTGTGCAAGCCAAGGACATTGGGCTCGTGACCCTTGCGGGAAAAACAAAGGATGCTTCCAAGAAATTAAGCATGGAAACGGAAATGCACTTAGCCGTGTATCGGGCTCGACCAGATGTGCAGGCGATTGTACACGCCCACCCCGTATATGCGACGAGTTTTGCCGTCTCTCAGAGCCCGTTGGATGTAAGTCTAACGGGGGAATCTTATGCCGTTTTGGGGCAGCCGATTTTGGCGCCTTATGCCTTGATGGGCAGTGATTCCCTTGCGGAAAATGTGGCCAATGCCGCAAAATTAGGCGATGTTATTTTACTCCAAAATCACGGTGTCCTGACCGTCGGAAAGGATTTGTATCAAGCCTATGATCGGATGGAAATCGTAGAATTTGCCGCCAAAATACAACTCATCACTCAGGTCTTAGGCAAGGCGACCCACCTAGATAAATCCCAGATGGATGCCATCGCCAAGTTGATTGCGAGCTAGGGATATCTTAGTCATTTAGCGGCACACAGATTTTGGGATGTAATGGTTTATCGTCCGTACAATAGCTTATTTTTTGTGGTGCTCAGAGAAAATAAAGGTGTTGATTGGCTAGTCCACAGGAAACTGCTGAAATCAGGCATTGAATTCATCCAAGTAGCTGACTTATAACGCTTTATACCATATTCGATATACTCGCATTAATAAAAAAAGAAAAAAAGTTGTAAATA
>CAYTLX010000062.1:0-3313 GCA_964438645.1 uncultured Saprospiraceae bacterium
TCAAAAGCTTTTTCCACACCAACCTATTAAGCATTCTAAAGAGTGTCACCTTCAAGATATTATTCTTATTTAGTGCTTTAATTTTGGTATCAGGCTTGGCGGGTGGATTTGAATACTTTGGGCTAAAAGCCTATCCTTTAACTTACAAAATGATCAATGCAATTAGCGCATCCGCTGCGTTATTTATGGTCATCATTTTAGTATTTTTTAGTGGAGAACTAATCTGGAGAGACCGAGACAGCAAAATAAATGAAGTGATTGACTCGACATCACACACTTCCTTTACTAGCCTTGCGGCAAAAGCTTTATCGCTCGTCAGTGTAGTCGCATTGATTCATTTATTTTTCATTTTTGTGGCCGTTACCTACCAACTAATCATGAGGTACACCAATTTTGAACTAAGTGTTTACTTTTTAGATTTCTTCTACAACGACTTACCTAACTACTTCATTCTAAGTGGGTTATTGATACTCATCCAAGTACTTGTCAACAACAAATACTTGGGATATTTTGCATCTATCCTTATCATTTTTGTATCTGACATCATCCTTGCCATCATGCGTGTAGAGACCAACATGCTATCTATTGGGAGTGGCCCATCACTACAATATTCGGATATGAATGGGTTTGGACCTGGGCTCAAAGGAGCGCTTTGGTTTAACCTATACTGGTCACTTTTTTCTATCGTTTGCTTAATGATAGCTGGTGCTTTTTGGAATCGTGGATTAGTCACTTCCGTAAAAGACCGACTTAAACTCGCCAAAAAACAAGTTCCCAAATTGTACAAAATGGTATTTGCAGGCGTATTGGGGCTATGGATTCTTGTGGCAGGATTTGTCTATTACAATACGCAAATATTGAATCCCTATCACAATTCGAAAGAAGCAGAATTCGGACAAGCCCAATATGAGAAAACATACAAAAAATACCAAAATATAAATCTGCCAAAGGTAACAGATGTCAAATACAATATCGACTTCTTTCCTTCTAAACGCAATGCCTTTGTGAAGGCAACAATACAGTTGACCAATAAATCAAACGCCCCCATTGACTCGCTTCACTTTACAACCAATGAAGACTGGAAAGCAACATTTGATATTCCCAACTCAAAAGTAGTATTAGATGATGAAGCACTTGGCTACATTATTTACCAATTAGACACGCCCATAGATACAGGGCAAACCATCACCATAACCATTCAAACTAAATACCTGACCAAGGGATTCAAAAATAATCGGGGCAGTATCGGCATCGTAAAAAATGGCAGTTTTGTCAATAATTTTACTATTATACCTGCACTTGGCTACCAAGATGAGATGGAGCTTACGGAAAAGACCAAAAGAAAGAAGTATGACCTAGCTCCAAAAGATAGAATGCCCAAGTTGACAGCCAACTGCACCGAGCTCTGCGATGTGAATTACTTAACGAATGGGCGCTCCGACTATATCAATGTAGAGACGATTATCTCGACAGACGGCGACCAAATCGCTATTGCGCCAGGCTCACTCATCAAAGAATGGAAAAAAGATGGGCGCAATTACTACCATTACAAGGTGGATCATCCTTCCTTTAACTTTTATTCTTTTATTTCCGCAAGGTATCAAGTCGCTAGAAGAAAATGGAAAGGCATAGATATTGAAGTCTATTATGACCAAAAGCACCCTTACAATATTGAATCCATGCAGGATGCCGTGGAACGCTCATTGGCCTACTACACCAAAAATTTTGGGCCCTATTATCACAAGCAATGTCGCATCATCGAATTTCCACGATATGCTACTTTTGCGCAAGCTTTCCCAGGCACTATGCCGTATTCGGAAGCGTTCGGATTCGTTATCAATCTCGAAGACACCACCAAAAACAATGTCATTGATGCCGTCATCGCACACGAAATGGGGCATCAATGGTGGGCACATCAAGTCGTCGGTGCCAAAATGCAAGGCGGCACCATGCTGAGCGAGTCCTTTGCCGAATATTCTTCCCTGATGGTCATGAAAAACCAAGTCAATGACCCCATGAAGATGCGCCAATTCTTAAAATACGACTTTAACCGTTATTTACGCGGGCGCAGCAGTGAAATCCTAAAAGAACTCCCACTCTATAAAGTCGAAAACCAAGGCTATATCCACTACGGAAAAGGCAGTATCATCATGTATGCTCTCCAAGATTTTATTGGAGAAGACAAAGTAAACAATGCCCTTCGCAACTTCTTAAACGAATACAAATACCAAGCGCCCCCCTACCCGACTTCTTTAGATTTTCTAAGGCATCTCGAACCCCAAGTTCCTGATTCACTCAAATATGTTTTGACAGATTGGTTTAAAGAAATCACTTTATACGACTACCGACTTCTAGACGCTTCCGCCAAAAAACTAGAAAACGGCCACTTTGAAGTCACTCTTAAGGTAAAAGGCAAGAAAATTAAAGCCGATTCATTAGGCAATGAGACGACCGTACCGATTGATGATTGGGTCGATATCGGGTTATTTGCAGATGATGACGAAGACGTGCTGCTTACGCAAAAAAGAGTCAAAATCAATCAAGAAGAAATGAGCTTCACACTTGATGTGGACACTATACCTGCCAAAGCGGGAATTGACCCACGCCATATCATGATTGATCGAGTCTATAAGGACAATATCAAGAAAGTGAAGTTAGAATAACAAACGTCTTTAGAAGTAAAATCCCAGATAAAACCTATTTGTCTGGGATTTTTTTTATTGCACAAAAGAAATAATCTGTATAAAATAATTTGGAGAAGCCCTATCTTTATCCCTATATTTGCCCTTCAAAAAATAGACACGCATGGACATTCAAGATTATTTATCCGTTTCTGGGCTTCCAGGACTATACAAAGTAAAGGCTTCTAGACCTAATGGAATTATTGCCACTAACCTACAAACTGGGGCATCTTCTTTTATTTCGTCTAGAAAACACCAATTTTCCCCCTTAGAGTCTATTGGTATCTACAAAAACGATGGAGACACCGAAGCGCTAAAAGTCATCTTGGAAGCCATGCTTGCGCAAAAAGACGCCGTTCCAGCGACACCAAAGAAACTATCCAACACAGAATTACTAGACTATTTAGAGTCCGTTATGCCTGATTTTGACCGTGACTTGGTCAAGCCTAGAGATGTCAAAAAATTAATTACTTGGTTTCACATCTTGGATAAGCATGGAGATTTTGAGACAAAAGATTCAACAAAAGACGTCACTGAAGATTCAAAATAAACGGTATTCAGGCAGCAGGTTTTTGGAATATTGGGAGAGTACGTTTTGAATCTCGGGCGGCAGCACTATGCTTCTATGCTCC
>CAYTLX010000062.1:3413-8599 GCA_964438645.1 uncultured Saprospiraceae bacterium
CGTGCGGTAGCATTCAACTTCTCAACCAGCGAAGTCCGTAGGACAAGCGATTCAATTCACTTTTGGGATATTGGGAGAGTACGTTTTGAATCTCGGGCGGCAGCACTATGCTTCTATGCTCCTATGTGTTTTAAAAATGTCTCGTGCGGTAGCATTCAACTTCTCAACCAGCGAAGTCCGTAGGACAAGCGATTCAACCAGCGCAGCGACTCAACTCCTTCAACAACTTTTTCTCCACCCAAATGTCTTTATTAACAACCGAAACCGTTAGCTTTGCGGTATTCACTGAAGAACAATAAAGCAGATATGAATCTAGCCAGACCCACTTTTGAGCATTTCCTAGAAGTTTTCCCCGAAGTCGCCCTACCTGTCACCATCACAGAATCTCTACATCATGACTTAGAAAGAGCCAATTTGCCTTTTGCGCAAGCGATTCTACTAAGTTATGTACAGCCAGCGGATATGGGAGAGATTGATGAGTTTACGGAATACTTGCCTGGATTTAAGATGACCCAGGAAAAGGGATTTAAGGCTGTGGTATTTTGGAAAGCAGGATTGATGGTCTATGAATACATTTTGGCAACATTTACTCCAAAGGGAGAATTAATTGCCAGCACCGTCATCAGCAAGGTCGAAGCCAAAGATGGAATCATCACCCAAGCCGCCACCGTCATCACTCCTGAATGGGTCATTTATGTATCCGAAGGAGCGGTCGCTACAGAAGAATTTGATGCCACCAAAGCCGTAAATTATTCCTACGAAGTATTACCCAACGGTGAAATTGTCCGATACAGTGAAGACGACTTTTTAAGCTAAATCAACGCCGTAGGCAATTGAACGTCCGTAGGACAAATGAACGTCCGTAGGACAAATTGAACGCCGAAGGCAAATGAACGTCCAAAGGACAATTGAACGTCCGTAGGACAAATAAAAATAAAAAAATGAAAAAATTATCTGCTAAAAAACTACAGAAAATCATCAAAAAAATTCTTTGGGAAAACCCCAACAAGCAGATGAATCCCAAGCAAATTCAAAAACGCATTAATAGCGGAAACAATATAGACTCGATTCTATATGCATTAGAAATGCTTGTAACACAGGGAGTTATCATCTCAAAAGATAATTATAAATATCAAGCCAACAAGGCTTCTTTCGTAGAGAAGACATCGGATATTGCCTACGAAGGCTATGTGGATATGACTAGGTCAGGTGCGGGGTTTGTACTCGTCGATGAATTGGAAGACGATATTTATATCCCCAAAAAATACATGGGCAGCTCGATGAATGGCGACCGTGTCAAAGTCGTTCTTTTTGATGGCGGTCGAAAACGTCGAAAGAAAGAAGGGCGTATTGTGAAGGTATTGGAGCGAGCCACCAAGCAATTTGTCGCAAGACTAAGAATCTTAAATGAAATCGCCGTAGCATTTCCCGAAAATGATGCGCTACCCGTAGAGATAGCCATCAAAAAAGAAGACATCAAAGGGGCCAAAGATGGAGACATGGTAGTCGTGGAAATTATCAAATGGCCCAACAAGCCTAATCGTCCGCCTACTGGAATAGTCAACTCTGTCCTTTTGGCGCACAATAAGTCGGATCGTGAGATGCAATCCATCTTAATCAATAATGGTTTTTCATTGAGCTTTCCTGATGCCGTCATGGAACAAGTGATGCCGATGTCCGACCAGATTTCGGAGCAAGAGATAGCGAAGCGGAGAGACTTTCGACCAATCACGACCTTGACCATAGACCCACATGATGCCAAGGATTTTGATGATGCGCTCTCTTACGAAAAATTGAAAAATGGCGATATTGAAATCGGTGTGCATATTGCCGATGTCACTCATTTTATGCCACAAGATACACCGTTGGATGAAGAAGCGTATGACCGTTCAACGTCGGTGTATTTGGTGGATAGAGTCTGTCCGATGTTACCCGAAAAGCTATCGAATAATCTTTGCTCCTTGCGACCCAATATCGATAGGTTGGCTTTTTCGGCGGTATTTACCTTTGATAAACAACTAAAAATCAAGAAAAGGTGGTTTGGCAAGACGGTCATTCATTCTGACAAGCGATTTGCATATGAAGATGCCCAAGAAGTGCTGGACAAAGGAAATGGGGAGTATTTTAAGGAATTGAGTACGCTGAATAAGATTGCCCACCATTTGCGTAAGCAGAGATTTTCGGAAGGCTCTATTAGTTTTGAGACCGATGAAGTAAAATTTCAGCTAGATGAAGACGCCAAACCAATTGGCATCTATCTAAAAACAAGAAAAGATACCCATCTACTTGTCGAAGATTTTATGTTATTGGCCAACCGAGAAGTCGCTGAGTTTATCGACCGTAAGAGTAAAAATACCCAAACCATTCCTTTTGTTTATAGAATTCACGATTTACCCGATCGGGATAAATTATTGGATTTTGCTAGGTTTGCAGGCTCGATGGGCGTTAAATTTGATATTCAAACGCCAAAATCCATTGTACAATCTTTCAATAAACTATCCGAGCAAGCCGAAGATCGACCCGAGCTGAAGATATTGGTTATTATGGGCGTACGTACGATGTCCAAGGCGGTTTATTCGTCTGAAAACATCGGGCATTATGGCCTTGGGTTTGAGCATTACACCCATTTCACATCACCGATTCGGAGATATGCGGATGTCCTAGTGCATCGTCTGCTTGCGCAAAATCTAGATAAAACCTATCGAGCAGATGCCAAGCACCTTGAAATGCAATGTAAGCACATTTCCAATCAAGAACGAAAAGCCGTAGATGCGGAGCGCCAAAGTGTCCGTTACAAACAAGTAGAATATTTGCAAGAGTTTATAGGTCATACCTTTGAAGGCTTGATTCGCGGCATTGGAGAGCGGGGATTTTACGTAGAACTCACCGAAAACTTCTGTGATGGCATGGTCGCTTTTGAGTCTTTAGGGGAGCCCTTCATCGTCGAACGGGGCAGAATGCAAGCAAGGGGCAAATTCTCAGGTCGTAAATTTCTAATGGGCGATAAGCTAAAAGTAATTGTTGTCGCAGTCAACTTAGACAAACGCCAAGTAGAATTCCAAATAGAAGGAGAAGAAGCCAAACCTAATAAATCACGTCGCAGAAAAAAGAGACAATAACTTAGACTGGTATGTAACGCCGAACGGCCGTTCGGCTTACATGGTCAAAGTAATATTGGATAGCCAAAAATAAAAAAATGAAAATCGGTCTAATAGGTTTCGGAAATGCGGGCAGTCAATTAGCCCGAGTACTACACCGCAAGCATTTGGGATTACAAGCCATATACAGTCGTGATGCCCAAAAAGCAGAAAAAGCGGGCAAGCGTATGCGTATTTTTCACACTAATGACCTAGAAAAATTTCCGAGCGACTTAGATTTATATATTTTGGCGGTACCTGATGGAGCGATTGCCGAAGTAGCGGAGCAATTGGCCAAAATCATCAAAAATGGGGGCGTGGTTCACATATCGGGTTCACAGCCATCTACCGTCTTAGCGCCCTACTCCAAAAAATTTGGGGTATTCTATCCACTCCAAACCCTAACCAAGGGGCGCCGAGTAAAATTCAAAAACATACCCATCTGCATTGAAGCAAAAGATAAGGAGCTCAACCAACAGCTTTTAGACTTAGGCAGAGCCATTTCGGATCACGTACATTTTATTGATGACGAAGCAAGGGCTTGGCTGCATGTAGCGGCTGTCATGGTCAATAATTTTACCAATCACCTATATACCCTTGCGGAAAAACTAACCCAAGACCACGACTTGTCTTTTGACTTGCTGCGGCCGCTTATCCTAGAAACTGCGAAAAAGGTTCAAAAACTAGACCCCAAAAAAGCCCAAACAGGTCCTGCAGTCCGTGGAGACCAAGCAACCATCGACAAACATTTGCGCAAGCTAGCCCCCTATCCAGAGATGTTGAAGGTGTATCAAATTTTATCAGAATCGCTCCAAGCCTAAAAAGCCGAAGAAAACTGCTTCAAGAATCGAGCATCGTTTTCAAATAACAAACGGATGTCATTGATTTTATAATTTAGCATCGCCTGACGCTCAATGCCCATCCCAAAGGCAAAACCAGAATAAACATCAGGATCAATTCCGACATTTTTTAGTACCGCAGGATCCACCATGCCACAGCCCAAAATCTCTACCCAGCCTGTATATTTACAGATATTGCAACCTTTAGAGTCGCAGATAAAGCAAGACACATCGACTTCTGCACTAGGCTCCGTAAATGGAAAATAAGATGGGCGCAATCTAATTTTTGTTTTTTCGCCATACATTTCTCTAGCAAAAAACAAGAGTGTCTGTTTCAAATCAGCAAAAGATACATCTTTGTCGATATATAAGCCTTCTACTTGGTGAAATTGCGCATGAGACCGCGCCGAAATCGTCTCGTTACGATATACTCGACCAGGAGCAATAATCCGAATGGGTGGCTTCTCCCGCATCATCGTTCGTGCCTGCACCGAAGAAGTATGCGTCCGCAACAACATCTCCGTGCTATCTTTCAAGTAGTAAGTATCTTGCATATCGCGGGCAGGGTGATCTTCTGGTGTATTCATCGCCGTAAAATTATGCCAATCGTCTTCAATCTCTCGATCTTCTGCAATGGCAAACCCCAACTTCTTGAAAATATCAATTATCCTATTTAGCGTAAGCGAAACAGGATGTCGAGCCCCCAGCTCCACAGGCTCACCTGGAGCGGTCAAGTCAAAATCAGCCCCCAATTGCTCTTCCCCAGAAGTCTCAATTTTATCTTTTAGGGCTTCAAAGTGGCTATTAGCAAACTCCTTCAACGCATTCATCTTTTGCCCAAACTCCTTCTTGCGCTCATTGGGAATCTCTTTGAAAAACTTAAAAATATCCTTCAAAGCCCCTTTAGTACCAAGGTATTTGATTCTAAAAGCTTCTAAAGCTTCGGGAGTGGTCGGATTTGCTTGCGCAATTTCTGCCTGTAAGTCTGCTACTTTTTGAAAAATCTGATCAGCCATCTTCTATTTTTTGTAACTGCTTAGGTATTCCTACTTTTTAGACAGAAAATAGGCATTTTATGGCAAAAATTTGCGGACACCTAAATAGTTACTACTTTTTACAAGTCGCAAAAGTAAGGATTTCGTGCAGAAGAACCAAGAAATTCACTTGGCTTTGAAAATATCTTGATAATTTAACTGTTTAGGTGCCCCTA
>CAYTLX010000063.1:0-8593 GCA_964438645.1 uncultured Saprospiraceae bacterium
CGCCCACAAGTGAATGCCTTGCATTACTATCTCTGCGGAACACATTTGTTTGATATTGTGGATGTACAAGAAGATACAAACTGGTACTGGGGCGGAGAAGTAGAAAAAAAGAAGCAGATTCATCAAACAGTATTAAATAGCTTTAAGGATGGAGGATATTATACGATTAGAGACAAAGATTCATTTACCTTTATAAAATGCGGTTCTTACAAAGATCGGCCTTCTCATGCAGATAATTTACACATAGATATTTGGTACAAAGGGGTGAATGTGATTAGAGACGCTGGTACCTATAAATACAATACAACCCAAGAGTTGGTTAAATATTTTAATGGTACTAAAGCTCATAATACAATTACCCTTGGGGATTATGATCAAATGCAAAAAGGCCCCAGATTTATTTGGCTGAAATGGTCGGAAGCAATTTATGCAAAACTGCAAGAACAAAAAGACAAATATGTTTTTGAAGGGAAAATCCATGCGTTTAAGCATGTTGGCAAAGATATTTTTCACACAAGAAAAGTGGAAAAGAAAAAAAATATTGCAGAGTGGAAGATAATTGATAGTGTACAGCATGATATAGATTTGCCTATCCACCAATACTGGAACATTTCCCCAGTGTTTGTGCAGCTTTTTAACATTGAAGCTCATGATGATTCCGGGAAGATCTTGGGCAAGGAGTATCAAGAAGGCTGGTACTCTGGCTACTATGGTGTGAAAGAAAAAACAAAGGTGATTGTTTTTTCTACAAAAAAAAAACAAATAATAACCCGAATTACACTGAAGTGAAGATACTTTTAATACATCAATACTATTTGGAAAAGAATGATGGCGGCGGCTCACGGTTTAATGAGATGACTAGAGTCTGGGAAGAGCAGGGACATGATGTCACAGTTTTAGCGGGGATGGTTCATTACGCAACGGGTAAAAAAGCACCTAAATATAAAGGAAAGTATTTCTATAAAGAAACGTTCTACAACGATGTAAAAGTTATCCGTAGCCATGTTTCAGAAGCCTATAATGTTAATTTTTTGGGGAGGCTGTGGGCTTATTTTTCTTTTGTCTTTTCAAGTATTTATGCGGGTCTATTTAAGGCAAAGGGAAAGTATGATGTAATCGTGGTCACATCGCCTCCTTTATTTGTAGGGATTACGGCTTATGTGCTTTCCCGTTTAAAAAGAGTCCCCTTTGTATTTGAAGTTCGAGACCTTTGGCCAGAATCGGCTATTGATACAGGGGTTTTGAAGAATAGGATGATTATTAGATTTGCTTATTGGTTTGAAGGCTTTATGTATAAGAAGGCCGCATTAGTTAATGTATTGACCCCAGCCTTTCGGGATAAGTTGATAAATGATAAAAAAGTACCAAAAGAAAAAGTAATCTTCATTCCAAATGCAGCAGACTTTAGTTTATCTGACAAGTTATTAGAGCGGTTTGATGTCCAAAAATTTAGGAAAGAACATGGATTAGAAGGGAAAAAAGTCTTTACATATGTTGGAGCACATGGAGTTGCGAATCATCTAATTCAAGTCATTGAAACAGCTGAAATCTTGAAGGAGCGAGATGATATTCTTTTTCTGTTGATAGGTGGCGGAATGAAAAAGAAAATGTTAGAAGAAGAAGTTCTAAAGAAAGGCTTGGCAAATGTAGAATTTATTGACTCCGTACCCAAGAGTGAAGTCTTTAAATATATTTTGGCATCAGATTTTGGGATGTCTGTTTTGAAAAAAGTAGATACTTTTAAAACTATATATTCAAATAAGACTTTTGACTATATGGCTTGTAAGAAACCAGTGATAATGGTTATTGATGGAGTGTCGAGAAAGTTAGTTGAAGATGCTGGCTGTGGAGTTTATGTTGAGCCAGAAAACCCTAAAGAGTTTGCTCGGGTGGTGATGGAATATTCGGACAAACCAATCAATGGTTTACAGACTATGGGAGCTTCTGGATATGCTTACGCCAAAAAATATTTCGATAGAGATGTATTGGCCAAACGATACATCAAATTTGTAAAACAAGTTTTTAGATAATGACAAAAAAAGTATTAGTAGTTTCAGTTCACCCAGATGATGAGACACTGGGCTGCGGTGGGACTTTATTAAAACATAAGCATGATGGGGATTCTATCTATTGTATGTTTGTGACCAATGGTAATAGCTTTCAGAATAATGCTATCAAAAAATTGAACAAGATGTTCGGTTTTGATCGGATTTTTCAACTAGACTTACCAGAAATTATATTGGATGATATTTCTTTATCGGAAATTATACCAAAGATGTCTAAAGTTATAAATAATGTAAAACCAGATATCATTTTTCTGCCAAATAGAAGCGACCCGCATTCAGACCACAGGAGAGTTTTTGAAGCTAGTATTGCCGCTACAAAAATTTTTAGGTATCCGTTCCTAAAGAAGGTGTTAATGATGGAAGTTATATCTGAAACTGATTTCGCACCAGCCTTGCCTGAGAATGCTTTTATACCTAATGTATTTGTAGATATTTCTCAATTCTTTTTGAAGAAATTGGAAATTATGAATATTTTTGAATCGGAGCTATTAGATGCTCCTTTCACAAGGTCACTTAGTACATTAAAAGCTTATAATAGGTATCGTGGTAGTCAGATAAATGTAGAGTATGCTGAAGTGTTTATGTTAATAAAGGAAATAGCTTAGTATGATGAAGGTGGTGTTTATTGGAGGGCTTACAAATGGGAAGATTGTTTTTGATTATTTAAGATCGAATAGGTTTGTAAATTTAGGGTTTGTTGTTACATATCCTGATGATTCAGACAAGCCAAGGCATGTCGTATTTCCTAATGAGAAAGGTGTTGTGAAGTCAGGATATGCAAATAACCATATTGATGAGATTAAGTCATTTCGTCCAGATTTAATAATTGTCGCTGGGTGGTCTGAGCTACTAAATGAAGAATTATTGGATTTGCCACCAAAAGGGGTTATAGGATTTCATCCATCGAAGCTTCCATACGACCGTGGACGTTCTGTGTTGGCTTGGCAAATAGAAGAAGGTTATCAAGATACAGCTTTGACCATGTTTTACTATAATAATATCCCAGATGGAGGAGAGATAATTGGTCAAGAAAAAATTACTATTAGGCTGAATGATTATATTACGGATATTTTAGATAAGGTTGATTATGCAACCCTTTCCTTAATGAGAACCTACTTTCCGATGATCCGAATGGGAATTGCTCCTAGAAGAAAGCAAGATATTAATGTTGGAACCTTTAGGAGACTACGAACTTCAAGAGACTCTATTATTAATTGGAATTATGATAGTATTGATATTTATAATAAAATTCGAGCAATTGCAAACCCTTACCCGGGCGCTATTGGTAATATTGGAGGGGGGGATTATAAAATTGTAAAGTCTGAGCTGTTAGAATTTGAATTTGGAGAAAATGAAGTTCCAGGTACACTAATTGCTACTTTATACGATGGCTCTATGATCGTGAAAACTAGAGATGGGTGCCTAAGAATTATGAACTTTTCTAAATTGTAAGTAATGATTGTAGTCATAGGTGGTGGTGGACATGCCAAAATGATAATCTCCATCTTGAAGGGTTATTATGCTACTCGGGAAATTGGCTATACGGACATTGATGATAAAGGGGATATACTGGGAGTAAAATATATTGGTTTGGATGATGTTGTTCTTGAGATGAAAGGGAGCCAAGCCGTTATTGGATTGACTTATTTGGTTAGTCCCGTAGATCGATCTCTTCGCGATATGATCATTAGGAAATATAGCAAATCTTCTGTTTCTTTTCCTGTTGTGCAGTCGAAAACAGCAATTGTTGGAGAAAGTGTTAGTATTGGAATGGGAACAGTAATTTTGGACAATGCTATGGTTAATGTTGGTGCACAAATTGGTTCATTTTGTGTTCTTAATAGTAAAGTATTGATAGAGCATGATGTCGTTGTTGGAGATAATTCAATCATAAGTCCTGGTGCAATTATCTTAGGAGGTGCGAAAATCGGAAAAAACGTTTTTCTGGGAGCTGGTTGTATCGTTCGTGACGGTGTTGAAATTGTTGACAATGTAGTTTTAGGCATGGGGAGCGTCGTTAATAAAGATATTAAATCACCAGGTATTTACCTTGGGTTTAATGCAAAAAAATACAGGTAGTGACCAAAAATAAAAAGCAAATTACTATGATACCATTATCAATTCCCCACATAGCAGGAAACGAATGGAAGTACGTCAAAGATTGTCTAGACACTGGATGGGTATCCATGGCAGGGGCTTATGTCGATAAGTTTGAAAAAATAGTAGCAGAATATGCTGGGGCGAAGTACGGAGTTGCGGCGGTCAATGGAACCGCAGCATTAGATATTTCTTTAAAACTTGTTGGTGTGGAGCGGGATGATTATGTCATCGTTCCGAATATAACTTTTATCGCTTCCGCTAATGCCGTAAAGTACCAATCAGCAAATCCAATATTTGTAGATATAGATCCCAAAACCTGGCAAATGGATTTAGATTTGTTAGAGCAGTTTCTCGAAAGAGAAACTTACCAAGTCTGTACGGGTAAATCTTGCCACCGACATTTAAAGTCAACTCATAGAAGGGTGAAGGCAATTATGCCCGTTCATGTGCTAGGTAATATGCTGGATATGAAGCGGCTCGTTAAGGTATCAAAGAAGTATCATCTAGAAATTGTTGAAGATGCTTCTGAATCCCTTGGGTCATATTACGATGGAAAACACTCTGGGACTTTCGGGAAAATCGGAGTCTTTAGCTTTAATGGTAATAAAATAATTACAACAGGAGGAGGAGGTGTCATCGTGACAAATAATAAAGCGATAGCTAAAAGGGCTAAGCACTTGACAACACAAGCAAAGAAAAATCCAGCGGACTACTTTCATGATGAAATAGGATACAATTACCGCATGGTTAATGTCTTAGCTGCAATGGGAGTTGCCCAAATGGAACAATTGCCCAGTTTTATTAAACAAAAAAAACATATTGACAGATTTTACCGAAAGGAACTACAGGGTGTAGGGGATATTACATTTCAAAATATTCCTATTGAAGTTGACTTTAATGGCTGGTTGATTACCATTAAAACTTCTAAGCAAAAGAAACTAATCAAATACTTAAACAACAATGGCGTGATGTGTCGGCCGTTTTGGTATCCCATGAATCAGTTGCCGATGTTTGTAGATGATTTATACATCCAAGAAAATGATTTTTCAAGAAATATTCATCAAACTTGTCTAAGTATCCCAAGCTCCGTTGGTTTAACAGAGAAACAGCTAAAAACGGTCGTTAAAACAATTAAAGACTTTTACAAAAAAAAATAAATGATTTTTAACACAAATAAATTCATAGCCAAGCACATTACAAAAAGGCGAAAAAGCCTTTTTGAAGCAGATATAAAGGCCAATGAAAAAGAATTAAAGAGGCGAATCAATGGCAAGTCCATATTAGTTATTGGTGGTGCAGGAACAATAGGCAGCTCTTTTATTAGGGCTATCCTTCGTTTTAAGCCTAAGCGATTATATGTGGTCGATACAAATGAAAATGGCTTAACAGAGCTAACAAGGGATTTAAGAAGTACGGTTGGCTTGAATGTCCCAAAGGATTATAAAACGTACCCTATTAATTTTGGAGATAAAGTTTTTGAAAAAATACTCAAGAATGAAGGACCATTTGAGATAGTCGCAAATTTTGCGGCACATAAGCACGTGCGTAGTGAAAAAGATCATTACTCAATCGAAGCGATGATTGACAACAACGTGCTAAAAGCCAAAAAACTATTAGACTTGTTGGTAGAGGTACGACCTGAACGATTCTTTTGTGTCTCAACGGATAAAGCTGCGAACCCAGTAAATGTCATGGGGGCAAGCAAGAAACTAATGGAAGAAGTGATTATGGCGTATTCTAGAAAACTGCCGATATCTACCGCTCGATTTGCCAATGTCGCCTTCTCGAATGGAAGTTTATTGTTTGGATTTATTGAAAGAATGATGAAAGGACAGCCGCTTTCAGCTCCTTCCGATGTGAAACGTTATTTTGTATCTCCAGAAGAAAGTGGACAGATTTGTATGTTGGCATGCGTGATGGGGGAATCAGGAGATATTTTTTTCCCGAAGTTGAAAGAAAGCCAGATGATGACTTTTTCAAAAATAGCAGAGGATTTTTTAGTAGCCTATGGGTTGAAAGCAGATAAGTGTAAGACTGAAAAAATAGCGAAAGAAAAAGCAGCGAATAGAACAGGTCGATCAAAGAAATATCCAGTTTTCTTTTTTAAGTCTAATACATCGGGTGAAAAGCAGTATGAAGAATTCTTTACAGAAAAAGAAGAAGTAGATGTTCAGAAATTTAAGCAGCTGGGTGTTATTAAAAATGCCCCCAAACCAGACTTGAAGGATATAGAGAAGATGTTTAGAAAATTAAATAAAATTTTCCGAAAGGAAGACTTGACCAAAGAAGACATCATTACTAGCCTTAATAATCTTTTACCAAATTTCAAGCATATTGAAACGGGGAAGAGTTTAGATCAAAAAATGTAAGTAGTGTATTTGTTCATCAAAAGAGTTTTAGATATTACGCTAGCTTTGATTGTGCTAGTTCTTGCTTCTCCTTTATTAATTCCAGTAGTTATTTTATTAAAATTAACAGGTGAAGGATATATATTTTATTTGCAGGATAGAGTGGGATATAAAAATAAATTATTCCCAATTTATAAGTTTGCAACAATGTTGAAAGATAGCCCCAATATCGGTACTGGGGACATTACAGTTAAGAATGATCCCCGTGTAACTCCAATGGGTCCTTTTTTGCGCAAAACAAAATTAAATGAATTGCCCCAGATAATTAATGTGTTAAAAGGGGACATGAGTATTGTCGGCCCTAGACCACTGATGCCCGTCAGTTATAAGATGTATAAGCCGGAGCATGCTGCAAGGGTTTATAATTCAAAGCCAGGAATCACGGGTATCGGCTCGTTGATATTTAGAGATGAAGAAGCAATGATTACCAAAGCAATGAACGAAGGAATTGATGGTAGAACCTATTACGAAACAGAAATATACCCCTATAAAGGAGAGCTTGAGATGTGGTACCAAGGACACAAATCCTTTTTTACGGATGTGGTGATTATTTTTTTAACTGCCTGGTCGATACTCTTTTCCAAAACAGCTTTGCCATTCAAAATATTCAAGGACTTACCTCCAAAGCCCGACAGCTTAAAAGTTTAACAATATAACGTTAAGCCAATGTTGAATAGGTGAAATAAATATTAACAAACAATGAAAATAGACATAATAGCAGGAGCCCGCCCCAACTTCATGAAAATAGCGCCCATCATAGCAGCTATAAAAGACGCTAAAGCAAAAGGGAAAGATATCGACTATCGGTTGATTCATACGGGGCAGCACTATGACAAAAATATGAGTGGCTCTTTCTTTGAAGAATTAAATATCCCGATGCCAGATATTAATTTACAGATTGGGTCGGGGACTCAAGCGACACAAGCGGCTGGAATAATGATGGCCTATGAAAAAATTTTATTAGAGTCACCTAGTGATTTGTGTCTAGTGGTGGGAGATGTGACGAGCACGATGGCATGCTCTATTGCAGCCAAAAAATTAGGAATAAAAATTGCGCATGTCGAAGGCGGGATTCGCTCTTTCGATTTGACGATGCCTGAAGAAATAAATCGGATGGTGACGGATGCGATTACGGACTATTTTTTTACGACATCGGAAGTCGCCAATACGAATCTACGTAACGAAGGACATACGGATGAAAAGATTTTCTATGTGGGGAATACTATGATAGATACCTTGCTCAAAAATCAAGATCGTTTGCGCAAGCCAGCTATCTGGGATGAGTTGGGGCTTACGCCAAAAAAGTATTTTGTGATGACGCTGCATCGGCCAGCCAATGTCGATGAAGAGCAGCAATTAAAATCCTTGATGGATGAAATAATTAAAAATAGTCAGGGGATGCCGATTGTTTTTCCTGTGCATCCACGGACCGCCAAGATGTTGCAAAATTTAGATATTGAAGCGCCCAATCTACACTATGTTGGCCCAATGGGGTACTTGGAGTTTAATTATTTGGTCAAGCATTCTTTTGCTGTGATTACCGATTCTGGGGGTATTACAGAAGAGACTACGGTGATGAGTGTACCCTGTATGACGCTAAGAGATAATACGGAAAGACCTGAAACAATTACTGTAGGTACTAATGAGTTAATTGGTACCAATCCCGATAATATTGCGCCAGCTATGAAGCAGCTTTTTTCAGGGAACTGGAAGAAGGGCGGAATCCCAAAATTATGGGATGGCCAAACAGCACCTAGGATTATCAAAAAAATTACGGAATTATTCTCAATAGCAGAAAGGATTACTCCGAATCAATAAGTGGAAAACTTGCCTTGGGTTAAGTCATGTAGTTATGAGTGTAAGCCGTGAGTGTATGACCCAGAACGCATCGTATTTGTCCCCCGACTGGCGGGGTCAAATTTGCCGAAATGCCTAAAAAATGGAAAATGCCCAATCAAATTTGGGGGTGGAATCGCTAGCAGCCTAGAAAGGAGTGAAACTACAGGCGTTCTAGCTAAA